>SABI01000081.1 GCA_009929055.1 Spirochaetia bacterium
AGCAATAACTGTCGCACACCCTGCATAGGAGGCAATACGGGCAGCGAGGAGTTTTGTTTTCATTCCACCAGTTGAATAGATTGACCCAGCATTTCCTGCACTTTGCATTATTTCATCTGTAATCGCTTCTACTTCATGAATAAGGGTTGCATCTAGATGTTCTTTTGGATTGTTGGTATATAGGCCGTCAATATCAGTAAGGAGTATAAGGAGATCTGCATCAATCTTACTTGCGACAAAGGCACTTAATCTATCATTATCTCCTACAGCTGTTCCTACTTCATCAGTGCTTACTGTATCATTTTCATTAAAGATAGGGACAACATTATGCTCAAGCAATGAGGTAACTGAATTTCGTAAATTAAGGAAAGTTTTTCTATCATTAAGCTCTGTTTTGGTAATCAAAACTTGGGCACAGACTGTGTTATATCGAGAGAAAGCTTCTCTATAATGGCTCATTAAAATAGGTTGCCCTATAGAAGCACAGGTTTGTCTCATCACAACTGATTGGACTTTAGTGTGGAGTTTTAACTCTTTAGCACCGAGGCCTACCGCCCCGCTGGTGACAAGGAGAACACTCATTCCTAATTCTCTTAACTCAACGATTCCTTTTACAATATCATCTATTTTTTCTTGACTGATTCCTGTTTCATTGCTTATAAGGTTCGTACCAACTTTTATAACAACCCGTTTTATATGATTAAGGTTTCGAGGTATCATGAGCGATCCTCAGCTAGACTTGGCCCTTGTACATCAAGGTTTTGATGTAGATAGTTCTTTTCTTTTTCATATGAAGCCACAATGTGACCATTACCCCTAAGGAGCCACTTTGTTGTAACGAGGCCATCAAGACCTACAGGACCCCGAGCATGAATCTTTTGAGTGCTTATTCCCACTTCTGCCCCTAGGCCAAATCTATTGCCATCAGCAAATCGAGTTGAGCAGTTATGAAACACATCGGCAGAGTCTACCTTTCTCATAAACTCATTTGCTTTTTGATTATTGGTGGTGATGATACAGTCGGTGTGTTTAGATCCATGAAAGGTGATGTGTTCAATTGCCTCTTCCATTGAAGAGACTACTTTTATAGCTATTTCATAGTCAAGGTATTCAGTATCCCAATCTTCATCTGTTGCTTCAACTGCTTCGATAAGGTGAGTTGTTGCATCATCTCCATGGATAATTACCTTGTAGGGTTCACTCATCGTTTTAAAAAGGGGGATAAATTGGTGCGCTATGTCAGTATGAACAAGGAGGGTCTCAATTGCATTGCAGACACTTGGATACTGGCACTTGGAGTCTATGGCGACACTAAGGGCGATATCCATATCTACCTCATTATCGATATACATGGCACAGAGCCCATCAGAGTGGCCAAGAACGGGGATAGAGGTGTGCTTCATAATATATTGAACAAACTGATTAGATCCTCGAGGAATAAGAAGGTCGATACTTTCATTAAGGGTGAGAATGTGTGAAACATCTTCGCGGCTTGTTAGGTGAACTATCCAATCTCCCCCAACAGGTGTTTGTTGTAAAGCTTCTTTGATTATTTTCACTACAGCAGTATTTGTTTGAAGGGCTTCCTTGCCCCCCTTTAAGACTATTGCATTGCCACTTTTAAGGGCAAGAGAAATTATTTGAACAAGGGCATCCGGGCGAGACTCAAAGATCATCCCAATAACACCAATAGATACAGGTATTTTTTCTAATAATAAGCCCTCATCAAGGAGCCTTCTCTCTTTGACCCCTTTTAATGGGTCACCTAAGGTAATAACTTCCCCTATACCCTTTACTACTGCCCTAATTTTATCTTCATTAAAGATAAGTCTTTTAACAATAACAGATGATAAGTTTTCACTTTTTGCTAATTCTATATCTTTATTGTTTGCTTCAATGATGGTAGCCATGGTCTCTATAAGGGCTTCCATAATTAGTTTCAGCATGTGGTTTCTTGTCTCAAGGGAACTCATTTCAAGAGATCTTTGTACTTCTTTAGCTCTATTAATCTGCTTTGTTATACTCTTTTTATTCATTACTATCCTCTGCTATACCACATAGATTACTCTGAAAATAGCTCCTTATCAAGGATGGTTAGTTTATAAGGTAATCTATTTATATTTTTCCATTGTATTTTTACAAACATATTGGTACTATTATTTATAGGTCACATACTAAAAAAGGATTTATTATGAAATTAAAAAAATCTCTATGTGTGCTTCTAATGCTAAGCACCCTCTTCATTACTTCTCTGATGGCTCAAGGAGCTATAGAACAGGATAACACAGATAAAAAAGCTATTGCTTATGACTCATTTAATGAAAGAGTTGAAGTTCCTCTCCCTATTAGCTCCATCGCTATTATTGGCAAAGCAGCCCTCATGCCAGCCGATGCCCTCTATCTTTTTCCCGAAGTAAAAGAACTTAAGGTAACAATGGCAAAGACAGACCAAGGACTTGGAGACTTTTTCACCCTTGTTGTCCCTAAAGAGAGGGCAACTAAACGCCTAGGACAGACAATAAGTGCTGAAGAGATTCTCTCTATTAATCCAGACCTTATCCTCACAAAATCAAGAAATAAAAAAAGTATAAACGATCTTATTTCAAGTTTTAATATACCCCTATTCGCCCTCGATTTAGAGACTATAGAGAGTTGGAAGGATGAAATTTTACAACTAGGAACACTTCTTAATAATGAGGCTAGAGCTAAAGTAGTAGTCGATGAAATTACAAATAGAGAACGCGAGGTGAGCAAAAAGGTTCTCAATGCAGAATCCCCTTCTGTCCTTGTCCTTCAAGGGGTTAATAGTGATGGGGTCAACTCTTTCTCTATTGCCCCAAAGAGTTGGCTACAAAGTGAATTAGTTACATTAGCTGGGGGAACTCCTATTACCTTAGAGGGAGAAGGCTCAGGGTGGAGTGTTGTCTCTTTTGAACAAATTGCTGCGTGGGATCCCGATTATATTGTAATTGTTTCTTATAAATCTAAAGGAGACTCTTTTACAAATCAAATCTATGCTTCAAGTGAATGGAAAGAGTTAACTGCTGTAAAGAATTCACAAGTATACCTAGCTCCAGGGGACTATGTTAACTATTTCCAGCCTAATAGTAGATGGATTTTAGCCTTGCAGTGGCTGAGTAAGACCATTCATCCTACCCGCTTTGTTGAGGTTTCGATGGAAGAAGAAGTGTCATCTTTTTATAAAACGATGTATAGTATAACAGAAGAGGCAATACTTAGTGAGTTAGTTGAAAAGTATCGCTCTTCACTCAAGTAATAATAAAGGAACTCTCCTTAAGTGACAAAGATATATAATGAGATGATGAAGAAGTATAGAAAGAGATTACTTCTTCTCATCTTTCTACTAATTATTATGACCTTTATTGCTCTTTTAATAGGACGCTACCCGAAGGTAGGGTTTCTAAAGATCTCTTCTTTGTTTACAGACCCCTTAGTTGGTAAAATTCTCCTTCATATACGTCTCCCTCGCATTCTCCTTGCCCTCCTTGGGGGGGCCTCTCTCGCAAGTGCAGGGTTTGTGTTTCAGATGCTCTTTGCAAATCCTCTTGTAGAACCTGGATTTCTAGGAGTTTCTCAAGGAGCTGCTTTTGGCGCTTCTCTTGTGATAGTCTTCTTTGGGGCATCTGCTCTTCTGATACAACTTAGTGCCACCTTCTTTGCCCTTATTGCCCTCTTTCTTTCTTATTATATTGCGAAGAAGTTTCGTTTTGGGGGGTGGATATTACGCTTAGTTCTTTCAGGAATTGCTGTAGGGGCAATCTTTAGTTCCCTTCTTTCAATTGTAAAAGTATTAGCAGACCCAATGACAAGTTTAGCTGAAATTACCTTTTGGATGATGGGGGGATTGTACAATAGTAATTGGGACAAGGCTCTCATGGTAGGTCCTATTATGGCTATTTCCCTCTTTATTCTCTACTTACTTAGGTGGAGAATCAATTTATTAAGTTTGCCCGACAGAACTGGTCATACCTTAGGGATAAAAGTTACGAGAGAGAGGGTATTATTATTATTAGTAGCAACAATTGCAACAACTTCAATCATTTCAGTAGCTGGTCTTATCTCCTGGGTAGGATTAATTATTCCTCATCTTTCAAGGCGCCTCTTTACAAGTGATTCTCGCTATTCTTTAGGAGGCTCAATGATTATGGGAGCTCTGTTTTTATTAGTGAGTGATACTATTGGAAGAACTCTGTTAGCGAGTGAGATTCCTCTTGGAATTATTACAAGCTTATTTGGGGCAATTCTATTTATTTTCATCCTTAGCAGTAAACAGTCTGAGGTGAACTTATGATTCCTTTAGCCTATAGACTAGAAGATGTAACATATCGCTATGTGAGTAACAATCTCCTTGCAATTGACTCTGTAAGTGTCTTAATTAAAAAGCATAGTACTACAGCCCTTCTTGGCCCTAATGGGGCAGGGAAATCTACATTGATGGACTTACTGTTAGCTTTTAGAACTCCGAATAGTGGCTTAATTCAATTGTTTGATAAACCAATAGAGTCATATTCAAAGAAGGAATTAGGAAGGACCGTAGGGTTAGTTCCTCAAGAAGAGAAATCAAGATTTGCCTTCAAGGCTATAGAATATGTCTTATTTGGAAGATCTCCCTATCTTCACCATATGAAAAGCCCCACACATGTTGATGTCGATATCGCCTATGATGCCTTAGAGCAAGTTGGGCTTAGTGCCCTCTCTCATCGCCAAGTGACCACCTTAAGTGGAGGAGAGCATCAATTATTATTATTAGCAAGAACTCTTGCACAGCAACCCGAGATTATCTTACTCGATGAACCAACAAGCTCTCTCGACCCAAGTAACACAGCGAGAGTTCTCTCTATACTACGTTCTCTTAAAGCAAAAGGGATAACACTAATATTCACTACTCACGACCCTTCCATTGCAGCAGATATTGCCGATGAAGTGATGATGTTAAAGAGTGGAAAACTATTATTCTCTGGTTCTATGTCAGTTGGCTTTACGAGTGAATATTTAACAACCCTCTATGAGACACCACTACACACGTTTAACTATAACAATAAAATTATCGTTATACGGTAGCGCCCTCTAATTTGCGTTTACAAAGACATAAATAATTGAACTATATGCCCCTGGAATGAAAGAAGATGGGATAAGGCCACTAGGAAGATAGATAGAAACATCTCCTTGGAGAGATTTCTGTGAAGCATTTTCTCCATATGTAGGACTTGTAAAAGTAATATTTGTTGTACTAAAAGAGTTATGGGTAGAATCAATCTTTATAGGATTGGTAATATTTGGAACTTGAGATTTGAATACAACATAGTAATCTATTGTGCGTCCTTGGCTATTTATGAACTTAAAGTCTGTCCCAGTTCCATTACTATTGGAATAAAAAGAGACTGTTGCGTCATTTATTGCTGACTGGTAGCGAAGAAGCCCTACAGGGTAGGTATTTTGTATAGTTGTATACCCAACAAGGGCACTGAAGGGGATAAACTCAGGGCAAGTTCTTTCAACTGTAAGGAAATAGGAAATCCCATTTGATTGACTAGTACGGTAACCTGAGAGATTTACCTGACTAGAAATACCTTCTCCATTAATTGAAAAAGCGTGGGTATAAGAGCCATTATAAGAATTATTATTTATATTATTTTCAGTATCTCTTATTACAGTTATATCGATCCATACATACTTGTAAGGATACTTATAGATGTAAGTGGGGCCAAAACCTTGATCACTATTTAAGTTATATCCTAAATTTGTGGGGCTACTTGGACTCTCTAAGAGTTCACTTCCCGCCCCTTGTGGGATGGTTAAGGTATCTCCTGAGCTGATAATCTTTACGTTATCAGTAATGAGAATTGGTCCTTCATTTCCGTTGTGCCTTTCCCCTTTTACTGTAGTGACAAAAAATATCCTCCGATATCTTTCAGAGTCATCTACCTTAGTAAAATTAAAATATTGAGCCTGAGTACTATTACTCGGCATTGGATATTCTGCAATAAAGGTGAGAACAACGTCTTGTTCCCCTTGGTAGGTAAATCTTCCAAGAAATCCATCTAAGTTGTAATGAGTGTAATCTTTATTATAACTGCTTGGGTTGGTCTTGGAGTCAGAGACCCTAATATTAAGACCATGGAGTAATCCATTTGTTCCTGCTGGGTCCCAAATCAGGGAAGCAGAATAGAGAAGTGAGAGAGAACAAAACATGATAATAACTGTTAGTACAACATAGCTTAATCTCTTCACGCCTTTCTCCACAAGAATCACTACTTTAAAAGTACTACACGATGTTCTCTAAATAATGTTGATTAGATTAATACTCCAAATTAATATATTAGTCAATCTGGAATTATTTCAAAAAAGTTAAATATTTACACTAATTTACTATAGGAGGGCTTTACCTTGCTGTTCATTAGTATTTTATTGTCCATTATTGATTCAATAATAGATAATACATATCAATCTGCATTCACAACGACATAGATAGTAGAATTATAATTTCCTGGAGTAAAAGAGGAAGGGATGAGGCCACTAGGAAGATAGATTGAGATATCTCCTTGAAGAGATTTCTGTGAAGCATTTTCTCCATATGTAGGGCTAGTAAATGTAATATTTGTTGTGCTAAAAGAGTTATGAGTAGAATCAATCTTTACAGGGTTAGGTATATTAGGAACTTGGGATGTAAAGACCACGTTGTAATCTATCGTTCCTCCTTGGGCATGTAGGAACTTAAAATCTGTTGTAGAGCCATTATTATCAGAATGAAAAGAGATGGTAGCGTCATTTGTAGCTGACTGGTAGAGAAGATTACCTACTGGGTAGGTATTCGTGAATGTATTGTGCTCAATGAGAGTACTAAATGGGATAAATTCAGGGCATGTTCTTTCTACTGAGCATACATACGAGACTCCATCCCCTATGGTCGGCTCTTCTTTAAAGCCTGAGAGAATTATTTGCGTAAAAATCCCCTCTCCACTAATTGAGAAAGCACACGTGTAATCTCCATCAAATTTATCCTTACTAATATTATTTTCACTATCTCTTATTACTGTTATATCAATCCATAAGTACTTGTATTGATACTTATATTAAAAAGTGGATCCATATCCTTGCTCACTATTTAGGTTGTATCCTAAATTCGTAGGGCTACTTGGGGAGTCTAACAACTGACTCCCGGCTCCTGTTGGTATAGTAAAGGTATCTCCCGTGTTGATTATTACTACATTATCATTTATGAGGATTGGGCCTGAATCGTCATTATGTTTTTCTCCTTTGACTGTAGTAACAAAAAATACTCTTCTATATCTATTTCGTTTGTCTATTTTCGTAAAATTAAAATAATTTGCATTATTATTGTTGGGGTAAGGAGCCTCTACTTTAAAACTAAGGACAACCCCACCCTCTCCTTGATAGGTAAATCTTCCAAGAAACCCCTCTAAGTTATAGTGACCATAATCGTTTATATAATTAGCAGGGTCATAATCTGACTCGGGATTTGTAATATCGAGTCCATGGAGCAACCCTATCGTTCCAGCAGGATCCCAAATGAGAGAGGCCGAGTAGATGGAACTTACCATAATACTAAGCAAAAATAAAAACATGTGTGTCTTTTTCACCTCTATGGGTACCTGCTTTAATGATTTTAATGAAATACTTTTGTTGTGTTATGAATAGTGTAATGTAATTAATAGGGTACAATAGCTCATTAATCAATCAATAATTGTTTCAATAATGAAATAACACGATTTTGTCATTATATTCTTCACCTAATCTTTACCATATTTTCATGTAGAGCTTATCTATAAAGATCAAAGCAGATTGCCTTATGAAGAGGGTATGAGTATTATATAAGTAGTAAATATCTACATAAGTACAGGAGGATAATTATGGACAATAAAGAAACGAAGAACAATGAAAAAGAAGAAGTAAAAGTAAAAGAGAAGAAATTAGAGAATGTAGAGGTTGAAGTGGAAGAAATGGATGAAATGGAAAATATTCATCACTTCCCCTATTACGACATACACTCGATTACTGCCCTCATCTTGAGTATCTTTGCGATTCTTTCCCCATTTATGGTGTTTGGATTTGGAGGACTACTTGGTCTAGTTATCGGAGTCATAGCCCTCTACCAAGTGAGACAGTCAAGAAAGTTTTATGATAATGATATGAATCATACAGCTAAAGTGCTTGCAGTAATTGGTATAGTTATCTCTGGTGCTTCCCTCATACTATCATTATTTTTCTTAGCTTCAGTTGCGTGGAAAGTGAACACAATGAGTGGCCCATCGCTTTTTCGCATGGGACCTAGAATGACTTATTTCCATCGTTTTTGGTAATAGTCTCACTTTTTCAGGAAATCACATCCCTCTTTGTTATTAGGGGGATGTTTTTTATGAGCCTTTACCCCATTAAAGTAGGTGTGTTATCATATAATTATATTTGCAAGGAGAAGATTATTTATGGCTAAGAAAAGTTCATTTATTGAAGAATTTAAAAAATTTATATCCCGTGGTAATGTAATAGATCTTGCTATTGGAATCATCATTGGAACAGCTTTTACTGCAATTGTGAAGTCTCTAGTAAGTGACATTATTATGCCAATTATTGGCCTCGTTCTCGGTGGAGTTAATTTCACTAAACTAAGTATAGTTTTAAGAAAAGCAACCTTAACTCAACCAGCTCTTACCCTCACCTATGGTGCATTTTTTCAAGCTGTGATTGATTTCTTATTAGTTGCTCTTGTTGTATTCATCCTTATTCGTAGCATAAACAAGATACGAGAAAAGAGGGAGAAACCAGCAGCTCCTACTCCTAAAGCAGAAGTGGTACCACCAGCAGATATTCTCTTACTTACTGAAATTAGGGATCTATTAAAGAAAAACAAATAGAGCTTATCTTAATAGGCAACTCGGTTCTTCCCACTCTTTTTTGCTTTATTTAGGTTTTGATCTGCACAATCTAAGAGCTCTTCATAGGTAGTCCCATTGAAGGGGTAGATTGCTATTCCCATAGAGAGGGAAACGGCAGGGAAACTATCACCAAGCTCAGTGAAATCCATATTATGAATTCTTTTACTTAGATGCGATGCTGTTTTGTAGACATGCTCTTTATCACTGTTGGTCGTAATGACTACAAATTCATCTCCTCCATACCTACAGACAATATCATGTAACCGAGTCTCTTCTAATAAGACCTTAGCGACTCTTTGAAGGATAATATCTCCCGTAGAATGTCCATAGGTGTCATTGTATCTTTTAAAGTTATCAACATCACACATCACAACCCCAAAATATAAATCTTTTGATCCTTTTTGTTTAATTATGTTTATAACAGTAGCATCTAGATAACGTCTATTGAATAAACCTGTGAGGTGATCTTGAATAGCACCCTCTTGCAATTCTTTTGTTTTAGCCTTGCTGACGTTATTGGTGATAATTCCAAAAAAGGAGATAAGAATCATAAAGAAAATAAAATTAGTTTGGTCAAATAATGTTAAAAAAGGGGTCGACATTGTAATGAACAAAACAAAAATGATTTGTGTTAAGGTAAAGATGAGGGTAAAAGAAAGAGAAAATTGAATACTTGAGTAGAGGATAGGGAGAACAAGATAGATAACCATGAACATATATTCACTACCCTGTTGTGAATAAAAAATAAGAGGAGACCATGTACCGACAATTGTAATAATAAATGAGAAATAGAGGGCAACTTTATAGTGCTCCTTGAAGGTAAGAAAATAGGCAACTGCTGACAGGAAAAAAAGTGAGCCATTAAGATAGAGATAGAAGAGTCGAGAATAACTCCCTTTTGGATGAATAAAGAATACAAGAGTAAATACTATAGCTATAGAGACGAGGAAAAAAGGGAGAATTTGTTTTAATAAAGGTCCTTTAACACTCTTTAAGTTAAATGATTTCATATTACTACCTCTAAGTTGTACACACTTAAGTTCATAATAGCACTAGAAGAGAGCTAATAAAAGATGATTAACCTGATATTTCTAGAATAAATGTGAGAAGTTGTTAAAATAAAATCCAT
>SABI01000418.1 GCA_009929055.1 Spirochaetia bacterium
TTCGAGTAATGACAAGTTCCTGAAAAGGGTAGAGAGACGGAAGATGAAACTTCTCTTTTAGAAGAGAATTAATTTTGATATCTGTTGAATGTAAGTAGTCATTCATATCTATAAATACGTAGAATGAGAAGGATATGCTTTAAAAAAATTCTTTATAGTTGAAATTTGTTAACCATAATAGCTCTAATTTTTCTCTCCATTAAGTGGCAGAAATATCTAATTTTCTATGTACCCTTACATGTCATTATGTTTGAATTAATAGTAACATTAATTATAGTTTGGTAAGATTCTCTCATCTTGAAGGAGTCTCTATGAAAATAGTGAAAACACCTACAAAAGGCCTCTACTGCTCTATCAGCTGTCTTTTTCTCTTATCCAATGTTTATGTTCTATTTCCCTGACCCTCACAGACGAAGTTGTTACTTGCCTTGGTACTGTAAAAACGTCCTAAATTGTTCATTGCGTTATGGACAAGTGTATACAACAACAGATATTTCTGGGGTGATTTTCGCCCTGTCCCCCATTCACACAAGAATTACGATATGGGAATATAGTAAGTCCGGTTTTTTTCTAACTCTTTTTCTACTAGGGTTTATCAATTATAAGCACTCTATGGATTGTGAGCGTTTTGTTGCAAATACTCAGGAAAGAATAATGAAAAAACGTCCCCACTATTATCTATGGGGGTTGGCAGTAGATCCTAAGGAACAGGTAACTGGCATAGGTACGGCTCTGTTGTCGACGGTTCTGACGAAAGCTGATGTGCAACAAATACCTGTTTACCTAGAAACTCATGATGAAAATAATGTGCTATATTACCAAAAACATGGTTTTTCCCTCATAGAGACAACCCAGATTCCAAAATATGAATTGCAGATTTGGTGCAGGGAGCCAATCTGAGTGTAATAATCCCAATATGACTTAATTTCCATCAACCTAATTTTTTTAAAAAAATTATTAGAGAGAGGTTGTTCTCTTTATTCCCACTTTGAACTACCAGTCTAAATTATATGATGAAGTATAATTATTTAGGATTATTACTCAATGAGTTCTCGTTGGTAATTATTAAGAAGTGAAAGAAGAGGATACACGATAATCGTGATTGGGATAAACAATATAACAGGTAAGGTGAAGCAGATACTTTTACCACTCTCTGTTGGTAGGTTAATAAGTTGACCCATTATTTCTCTTTGTATCCTTTCTTTTCCATATGTATCTTCTTGTTCTAAGATTCTGTTAATGACTAATTCTTGAAGAGGTTAGAGGTTTGTGAGATTGAACTTCTTTTGTAATATTGTCAGCTAACAGATTTGCTATTTTCATTAAGCATCCTCGAATGAAATCCTTGTACAGAAAGAGGGTTTGCGCTGGTTATTAAGGAACTTTGGTGAATAAGTATATTATTAAGGAAGTAGTGTAAAGTAGTTGCCGTTATTACTAGTTAGTAGTATGTTGTTATTATGAAGAATAAAAAATCATATGGCCAAGAGAACGACTTAAACTTAAAAACCTTCGTAATCCTATCTCGATGTTTTCAATCAGTACAAAAGAGGGAGATGAAAACTATTCGGGGGGGAGGTTTAACTGTTGCTCAGTTTGGAGTTCTTGAAATTCTTTACCATAGAGGAGATCTTCGTATAAGTGAAATTATCGAAGGGACGCTATCTACTGGTGGAAATATGACTGTGGTTATAGGAAATTTAGAGCAAAATGGATTTATTGGCCGATACCAAGATACTCAAGATGGAAGAGTAAGTATTATTCGACTTAAGGAGAAGGGAGAGATTCTCATGAAATCAATATTTCCCAATCATGTCGATAACATCAGTGGGATTTTTAATGTACTGACTGTTGAAGAAAAAAATGAGCTTATTCAGTTGTTGAAGAAGCTAGGGTCTACCAC
>SABI01000082.1 GCA_009929055.1 Spirochaetia bacterium
AAAAATTGAATGTGCAGAGTCGATGTTATCACCTTAGCATCGGCTCTTTTTTTATCCCTATATATAGTAGAAAAGACTTGATAAATAGTCTCTTCTGAGTGATATATGTAATACGCAAAAGAGCTGAAACCCTTATTTACATGTGTTTCAGGGGATTTATTTTTAACTTGGTGTTTGGATGATAACTAGAAATCTTTTGCATGAAAGACTTATTAAAGAAAGGAGGAAAAACATGGAGACCAATATTTCAAGAAAAATGCACTCTACTGGGGATGACTGCTTTAGATTCAGTTCACATATCAGTAGACCCGTTGAATACAGTGTTGGGAACTTAGCCATTGATGGGCATAAATTAAGAGTTGCCTCATATTGTAGAGTAAGTTCAGAAGAAGAACTTCAAGTAAATTCACTGGATAATCAGATCGTGCATTACACCAACTACATCAGGTCTAATCCAGAGTGGCAATTTGCCGGTATCTTTTCAGACCTAGGAAAATCAGGAACTAGACTAGAGAAGAGAGATGGTTTTAATAAAATGATCCGCTATGCTAAAGCAGGAAAGATGGACTTAATTTTGTGTAAATCCATATCAAGATTCGCAAGAAATGTTATGGATACACTGCAGGTAGTGAGGGAACTAAGAGAGAAGAAAATCTTTGTGCTTTTTGAAAAAGAGAATCTCTATACTGGAGATATGCAGAGTGAATTTATTCTCACCATGCTTGCTGCTACAGCTCAGGAAGAGAGCAGGAGCACTTCTGAAAACATCAGCTGGGCGACTTCAAAACGCTTTGAACAGGGAGAAGCAAAATTCTCTAGGATTCTTGGATATAAGAAAGTCAAGGGAGTCCCTTGGGTCATAGACCGGAAAGAAGCTTATATTGTTCAAGAAGCCTTTGAGGAATGCCTGAATGGGAAAAGCCCTACAGAAATCGCCAGACAGTTTATTCGCAAAGGTTACCTGAAGGCAAATGGTAGAGAAGATTGGACGAATGTGTCGGTTAAAGGCTTATTAAGCAATGAGCGATATGTTGGAGATGCTCTATGCCAGAAGACTTACACAGAAGATTATTTATCTCATAAAGTCATGCTCAATGAAGGTCAGAAAACGAAATACTACATCAAGGATCATCACGAGGGGATTGTTGACAGAGATACTTTTGATAAAGTTCAGAAACTTATAAAACCTAGGACAAAAGGGGTGAAGAGAGGTCCTGTGAAGCGTTATGATTTCACAGGAAGAATCAGCTGTGGTGAGTGCGGCGGAAACTTTCATCGCTATCAGCTTAGAGGAAAAGTTACATGGAGATGCAGCAACCACTTAAAGAGCGCAAGACTCTGCAGTGTAGTTGGAATCCGAGAAGAAACTATAATGAATGCATTAAAGAAAGCCTTTATTGAGAAACATCATATTGATTCCAAAGCACCTGGTAAAAGACAACTCGTAAAACTCGAGAAAAATCTCCAGAACACTGAAGTGCTTAGGGATGGAGAACAAAATAGATTGAGACTAGAACTTGAAAAGGCGCTCTTTGCTGAAAGCATGGCAGTACTAGAAAATACGGATGAGACAGAGCTTGTAAAACACAGACAAAGTGTGGAAAGCGCCATAGCAGAAAGAGAACCTTGGTGGGCGATGGTAGACGCAGATGATTGTTATAGAAAAGATGCGATTTCTGAACTGGAAAGAATGAAGCAATCATCAAGTCCAATAAAGGATCTCTATAAAAAACTAGAAAATCCTAAATTCTTAAGAGCCTGGATGACACGTGTAGAAGCGGAGTCATCTTTTTTATTGAAAGTAACTTGGGTCACCGGAGAGGAAACCAAAATAAATATTAATGAAGGAGGAGATGAGGCATGGCAGTAGGACCCGGACAAAGGATATCATCGTCCCGAGTAAGCATCATTCCTGCAAAGATCAGGACACCAAGAAATGAGGAGCATTTTGATGGCCAAAAGAAGAAGATAGGCGTTTATGTGAGAGTATCCACAGACTCAGCCATGCAGGCGACCAGCTATGACATTCAGGTTTCATATTTTAAGGAATATGTTGAGAAAAATCCAAACTGGGAACTTGTAGATATCTTTGCAGATGAAGGTCTATCGGGAACCTCAACAAAGAACAGGACAGAGTTCAACAGAATGATAGAGTCTTGTAAGAAGAAGGAGATAGACTACATCATCACGAAGTCCATCAGCAGATTTGCAAGAAATACTCTGGACTGTCTTCATTACATCAGAATGCTGAAAAGTCTAGGCATAGGAATATTTTTTCAGAAGGAAAACCTGGACACCTTAGATAGTAAAAGTGAATTGTTCCTCACAATTTTATCATCCATGGCTCAGGAAGAGTCCCGGTCCATATCTGAAAACACCAAATGGGGAGTCCAGAAAAGGTTCCAGCAGGGGAAGCCTCATATCCCAACTACCTACTTTCTTGGGTATACAGAGGATGAGGAAGGCAACCTGATCATTGATGAGGAACAGGCCAAAATAGTAAGAAGAATATACCGTGAGCTTCTTGCAGGAAAGGGCACTCCCACCATTGCAAAAGAGCTCATGCGTGATCAGATCAGGACCGCCAGAAACAAGAAAACCTGGACTAGTGATGCGGTCTACAAGATTCTTCGTAACGAAAAGTACAAAGGTGATTGTCTAGCACAGAAGACTGTAACTGTTGACTTTCTGACTCACGAGCGGGTGAGAAACAAGGACCATCAGCCTCAATACTACATTCGAAATAATCATCCGGCTATCATAAGTGAAGAAGACTGGGAAAAGGTCCAGGAGGAGTTGACTAGAAGACATAACATGCTGCGGGATCCAGACAATAAATATCGAATGGTATATAGTGGAATAGCTCCTTTTTCAAACAAGCTATTCTGTGGTGAATGTGGAAGGCCAGTAACCAGAAGAAGGTTAACCACTTATTATGGGGCAGAGAGAATTGAGACAAAGTTTACTGCATGGCAATGTAGAGTATCTTCCAAAAGAGATCCTGAGTTTACAGACTGCAATTGCAGTTACATTTGGGAAGAGGAGCTGGAGAAAGCTTTTATGAAGCTGCTTTATGACTTGAAAAACAACCAAGAGGACTTAATGGAGAAAATAAATCTGGCGATCATGGATGCATCCTTGACAGAGGAGGAAGAACGAAGACTGCATGAACTAGGGAATCAAATCGATAGAATAACGGATAAGATAACTGAAATGGCATCAAGGTCCTCGGGGTCAAATGAAACCATATATGAAGCCACAATGAGGCATCTAATCTATGAGCAGGAAATCCTGCAAATGGAATACGACGGTCTTCATGAGAATAAAAAAGAGAGTGAGTACCTTAAAGAAAGTAGGAAGACCCTCATAGAAGAGCTGGAGAAAATAGAAAGTCCAAATGAGTCTTTTGACGCAGAGGTTTTCAAACAGACTGTTGAGAAAGGCATTGTGTTTCACAAGTGGCAAGTAGAGCTTCAGCTAAAGTGTGGAGCTTCCTACAAGGTGAATGTAAAGAGAAGGCCACTGAGAAGTAAGAAGAAAAAATAGATCTTAAAGTTAAATTTCCCTTGGATAAACGCCAAAAAACGAATAGTAACATAAATAAATAAGAACTTCTTCCATTCCAAAGATAGTACTTGCATTATCTCTGGACTAGAGCGATTAATAACATACCTGCTGCCTTAAGCGGGAATGTACGCAAATGGAAGGAGTTTTTATATTGGAAAGAAAAAAGGTTGAGCTTCATTGGCAACCACCTCAAAAGTTATCCCTAGGTGAAAATGACGAGAAGCTTAGGGTTGCTGCATACTGCCGTATCAGTAGAATTGAAGACGATACAAAGCTTAGTTCTCTTGAGAACCAGATGGATTACTATTCAAAGTTAATAGTGGCGAATCCAGATCATAAGCTTATAGGGATTTACTATGATAGCGGAATATCAGGATTAACCATTGATAAGCGACCAGGGTTTAAAAGGCTTATAAGACATTGCCAAGAAGGGAAAATTGACCTTGTCATCACAAAAAGCATTTCCAGGTTTTCTAGAAACGCCAAGGATCTTTTAGAGACTGTGGAATTGCTGAAAGAGCATAATGTGACAGTCTTCTTTGAGAAAGAGAAGATCGACTCTTCCAAAACAAGACACAAGTTTTTCCTAACAGCTTTAGCGGCAGTCTACCAGCAAGAATCCCTGACCATATCAGAGCATGTAAAATGGGGGTTTGAAAAAAAGAATAGAATGGGTGAGCCAGTTATGTTAAATCAATTTGGCTACCGAGTTGTTGAAAGAAATGGGGTAAAGACCTTCAGGATTGTTGAGGAAGAAGCACAAGTTATAAGGACTATTTTTGAAGAATTTCTATTAGGAAAAACACCTCACCAAATTGGGCTGATGCTTACAGAAGAAGGTATAAAGAGCCCAGGAGGGAAAGAGCTGTGGGCTAGTGCTAGTGTGAAAAACGTACTCACAAATTCAAACTATACAGGGGACAGGCTCACGAATAAAGAAACGAGTATTTTCCTGGAGAAAAAATCAATGATTAACGATGGTCATGAAAATCGCTATCTGATAAAGAATACACACCCAGCGATTATAGATGAAGTTACCTTCAATAAGGTTCAGGAGATTTTTGGAAGTAGGCCTAAGAGGGAAAAAAGTGCGAATGTGAAATATCCACTTTCGCAAAGAATTACTTGTGGCTGCTGCGGGTGGTATTTTCATCGCTCCAAACGAAAAACAAACTCTATATGGAAGTGTGGTTTAAACTCTAAAAATAAGAACAACTGCAGTTTAGGTGTGCCTTTTAGTGAATCAACATTATTAGAAATGATGATAAGAGCGATGAAGGTCCGATATGATTTTGAAAAGCCAGGTGCCCTAAAACACATGAAAGATAACCTCGAGAGAGTTAATCAAAATGACAGGTTTGAACTTCATAGGATGAGTCATTTAATGAGCTTGATTCTAGCTAAAGAAGAGCTGGCGGAATCTGACCATAGAACGTACGAATATAAAATGGAAAGAGTCAAGGAACTTGAGAATACAATTGTTGCCTTTGAGGACTTGGCTACAAAAATTGAAGAAGATCGGATATACCGGGTGTCAGCATTAGAAAGACTTAAAGGAGTGGAGAATGTAGAAAATTTTATGGACATGGCAGATATACCCTTATTGAGAGCATGGGTCATGGAGCTATCTATCTTAACGGAACAAGACTTTCAAATTGTATGGATGGACAACGATGTAACAGAAATAGGTGAGTTTAAAAGAAGCTATGATAAAAATGCTATGGAACCTAGCAATAACAAAAAACAAAAGGCGGGAATCGAAGTAGAACATGAGGGTGCATCGAAGTTCACCATTCCAAAGAAAGATGAGTCTATAGCTAAAACAGTACAATCAAAAGAAGGGAGTGAGGAACAGGTGGAAGTGCTGGAGCTTAGAAACAAACCGCCAAATGAATTAATAAACAAAATCAAAAAGAAGCTTAAGGACGAATCACAAGGCATCATTAAAATTGAACCGAAAAAGAAAATGAGAAAAATAAGAGTCGGCGTTTATGCCAGGGTAAGTACCAGAGAACCAGATCAACTTGGTTCACTTGAAGCCCAAGTGGCATACTACACATTCGCTCTTCTTAAGGATTCTAATAACCAGTTAGTGAGAATATATGCAGATGAAGGTGTATCTGGGACCAATGCTGAAAAGCGCGCTGGATTTCAGAAAATGATAAGAGACTGCGAAAACGGGAAGGTTGACCGTATTATCACAAAGTCTATTTCAAGATTTGCAAGGAACACTGTAGATACCCTTGATTATGTAAGAAAGCTTAAAGAACATAATGTATCCATCTACTTCGAGAAAGAGGGGATCGATACTGCCAGCGAAGATGGAGAAATCCTCTTGACCGTCTACAGCGCACTTGCGCAGGAAGAAAGTAGAAGCCTAGGGGAAAGTATCTCTTGGGGAAAGAAGGCCTATGCCAAACGAGGTATGGTGGGGCATAGCATGAGGACCTACGGGTATGATTTCAACAAAGACAGGACCTGGTACATTGTTGAGGATGAGTCGAAAGTTGTACAGTCTATCTTTGAAAGGTGCATAGATGGCTTAAGTGCAGTGCAGATTTGTAAAGACTTAACTATAGAAGGTATTCCTACCATGAAAAAGAAAGCCTCTTGGAATCCCAAAACAGTGTCTACAATCTTAAATAATATCAACTATACCGGAGATTTACTCTACCAGAAAAGATACACGCAAGATACCTTTACGAGCAGATCTAAATTGAACTTTGGACAAACATCTCAGGTACTGATAGAAGAGCATCATCCTGCGATTATTGATAAGACTACCTGGGATAAGGCCCAGTGGGCATTAGATAAGAGGAGACCTAAGAAAAGTGCTAAGGCTAAGGTTTACCATGAGCAACTAGAATTCTTTTCCAGATTTATCTGCTCAGAATGTGGCAATTTTTACTTTCATGTTACCAGAAAAACTAAGGCTGGCATCAAACATAGATGGAGATGCAAAGTGGCATTGAGAAAAGATGCTTTGATTACCTGTGATTCACCATATATTGAAGAAGAAGAAATTAAAGCACTATTCATGCAAATGCTAGCTGGCATAAAGAAGGATAAAATTTTCATATCTCAACTGAACAAGCAGATAGAGGATAAAAAACTGACTGAGAATGAGAAGATACTTTTAAAATATTATGAAGAAGAAAACCAGAAAGTATATTTAGAACTGTACAAAGTAGTAGAAGATGGAACAAAGAGTGGTGAAGATACAACTGAAATCAAAAGATATACGGACTCTATTATGGAAACCCAAGACATGATCAATGAGCTGAATGATAAAGAAGATGCTCATCGATTCTTATTAAAAGAAAAGACTTGGCTTTTCAAAGAACTGGAGAATATCGGAAATGAACAGGGAGCGCTTTATAGGGATGACATCTTTAAGAGAATTATCAAGAATGGTGTCATCCATCCTGACAACAGCATAACCTTCCATCTGATTTTTGGTGTTTCAAGACACATAAATAGGTAAGAGATGATTGAAACCCGCTGAGTAGCCTGATTGTATTGATCAAGCCTCTTGGTGGGTTTATTTTGTTTGCAACAAACGGAGCGAAAATGAAATCCTATCTAAATGTTAGCTCGTTGCAAGTTTTTATAAATGGAACGATTTTCTTTACTTCTGAAGAATAACGTGCTAAAATTAAAAAAGATGAATAACAACTAAGCAGAACGGGTATAATATTTTTATAAACGGAACGTTATTCTTTAAATACGAAGAAAATCATGGCAAAATTAAAAAAGTGAGGTGAGATAAGTGGATATGTTGACTGAACTGGCGAAGTATCCGGTTTTTACAATCGAAGATGTGAAAAAGTTTGTAGGTAATGAGAAGACAGCGTATACTCAGCTAGATCGTTTGATGAAAAAAGGCCGGGTTAGGAAAGTCAGAAAGAATATCTATTCTGTGGTAAATCCTGCAACAGGGCAGCTTGTAGCAACTCGCTATCAAATCGCTTGCGCCATAACGGACACTGCATATATCTCTCATCACAGTGCTTTTGAATATTATGGGCTGGCAAATCAGGTGTTCTATGAAGTGTATGTTTCATCTGAAACAAAGTTCAATCATTTTGAATATGATCATGTAACTTATAAATATGTTGCATCTAGGATGAGTGAGGGTGTTTTTGAAGCAAAGAACACCACCGGGGTCAGAATAACTGATATGGAACGAACAGTTGTTGACAGCATAAGGGATTTCAATAAAATAGGTGGCTTTGAAGAATTGTTGAACTGCCTGGAAGGAATCCAATACTTGGATGAAAAGAAACTGAAGCGATATCTTGATATATACAATATCCAGGGCCTATATCAACGGGTAGGATATCTCCTTGATCATTATCGAAAAGAGATGCAGGTATCGAAGGAATTCATAGAATATTGCAAAGGTAAAATAGGAAAAAGCAGACGGTACCTTGTGAGTGAAGCAAAGGACGACAGTTTCTATAACAGTGAATGGGAACTGATGGTACCGGAAGGGCTATTTGAATTAACGGATCAAGGAGGTGATATGCTTGTCTAATTACGACATTATATATTTAGGGAAAAAAGCTGAAGAACTAGGATTTGTGAGGGATACATTAGAAAAGGTAACCAGGCTAGCGGATATTTTGGAGTATTTGAATACAAATCCAATTCTTAAAGATAGTCTTGCGCTGAAAGGTGGCACAGCAATTAATCTTACGATTTTCAACTTGCCACGTCTTTCTGTAGATATAGATCTGGATTATTTAATCACCAACAGTAGAGAAGAAATGCTTGAAAGCAGAGAAGTCATTAATAATACAATTGACCGCTATATGGTATCCCAGGATTACTCAAAAAATCCTAAGACGAAGAATCCTCATAGCTTGGATTCATGGGTCTATGACTACATGGGAGCCAGCGGGAATAAAGATAATATCAAGATTGAAGTCAATTACTCATTACGGTCTCACGTTCTTGAAGCAGAAGAAAGACCGATCATAACAGAGCATTTTTCAAGTGAGTATAAGGTGAAGTCTCTAGCTCCACTTGAGATATACGGAAGTAAGATGAATGCGCTTTTAAGTAGAGCTGCAGCCAGGGATTTATATGATACTAGAAATATGATTCACTATGGTCTCTTTGATGAATCGGAAGAAGAGATGCTCAAGAAGTGTGTTGTATTTTATGCAGCCATATCAGCGAGGGATAAGAACAGTATAAACAAGACTTTTGATACTAAGGCGATTGATTCAATTACAATGAGGAAGATCAAGACAGATCTCAATCCTGTCATTAAGACAAAAGATGATTTTGAGTTGGAGCCAGCAAAGAAACTTGTTAAAGAGTACATTACAGATTTGATGGTTATCACAAAGGAAGAAAAGGAATTCTTGGATAGGTTTGAAAATGGAGAATACATTCCTGAGCTGCTCTTTGAAGATGAGAAGATTATTGAAAGAATTAGAAATCATCCAATGGCGTTATGGAAAACTAGATAGTAGAAATGAAGAAACCCACCTAGAGAGAATCTAGCTTCGGAACTTTACCGAGGTTAGAGGGCATCTGAGTGGGTTGTTTTATTTTATATATTAATAGAAGAAACTCGGTTCAGTATAAACATTAGTAGGTCATATTAAGAGACAATTTCTAGCTCATCACAATGTGGTGGGCTTTATTTTTTTGCCCATTTTTAAGGTGACTGCACTATATTTGCGAGATATTATGTACTAATTTCTGCAGAATTAGCCTATTTTAGCGCAAATATGGGCAAATATTGGCCCTGAGTTATCCTTCTCGTATCATGGCGTTTACTATGCTTACCGAAAAGACAATACCACCCATTACCTGGGACCAGAAGACGTTCTTCATGTACCTGGTCTTGGCTTTGATGGTGTCATGGGATACTCACCGGTGGCTCTGGCGAAAAATGCTATCGGACTGAATATTGCCGCTGAAGAATATGGCGGCAGATTCTTTGCAAACAATGCCACACCAAGCGGTATTCTTTCCACTTCAGGAACCATCAAGGATCCTACAAAGGTGAGGGATGCCTGGCAGGCGGCCTATGGGGGGATTAATAACAGCAATAAAGTAGCTGTCCTAGAAGACGGGCTACAGTATCAGGCCATCAGCATGCCCAACTCCGATGCGCAGTTTCTTGAAACCAGAAAGTTTCAGATTGAAGAGATCTGTAGAATCTTCCAAGTGCCACCTCATATGGTGGCGGACCTTAGTAAGAGTTCATTCAGTAACATTGAGAACCAGTCCATCAGCTTTGTGGTCCATACCATAAGACCTTGGCTGGTTCGAATAGAGCAGGCCATGAATAAGAAGCTCTTTCTAGAAAAAGAGAAAGGTCGGTGCTTCGTGTCCTTCAATGCATCGGCACTGATGCGAGGGGATTATAAATCCAGGATGGATGGCTATGCCATAGGTATTCAAAA
>SABI01000419.1 GCA_009929055.1 Spirochaetia bacterium
ACTACAAAGAACTCTTTTGTTAGTTTCATATCCCCCTAGTGTATATAAAGAGTGAAGGGATAACAAGTAGTGAGTTCCTATTATTTTCACTCTTGTTATAGGTGTTAGCTATTTACATACTTTTAATATTCTGATAAGGTTTCGTCAGTCACGGATTTTGTGAAGTTTTACCATTTATAATGCTCATGTTTGTGGTAAACATTACAACTAGTCCCCCATAAAATGTGAATGTTAAGTATAAGGTGGAAATAATCATGGCACGAAGATGTGATATTTGTGGAAAAGGTACAGTAGCAGGTAACAATGTCACCCGCAAAGGTCAAGCAAAAAAGAAAGGCGGAGTAGGGCAACACATTGGTGTTACTACTAAAAGAACGTTCCGACCGAATATCGTAACAGTAAAAACACTCATTCAAGGAACTCCTCGCACTATAAAAGTATGCACTCGTTGTTTACGTAGTGGCAGGGTTCAAAAGATTGTATAGTCTTTTGTGTCTTTATCTGTTATTGAGAGAAGAGCCCTGTATGGGTTCTTTTTTTTTAACAAAATCAGTTAAACGATAAAAAATTATTGATATAGAAATAGTAAGTAAAATACATCATTTAAACCACCATATGTGGATACAGGAGCAGAGAGTGAAAGTAATAGAAATTCATGCAATTGAAAGTACTATGATTATAGAGCAGAAGAGTGAAGAGAAATTTCATACCCTCACATCAACTTCCAAAGCAACTCATCATATCTTTGTTATCTCTCCAATTTCTCCTCATTATCTTGAATTAGGGGAACTTCTTGAAGCTGCTAAAAATCATGATGAAAGACTATGGTCCATGATGGAAACACACACCGATGCTTGGATTTCCTTAATAGAAAAGCGAGTCTCTCCTATGCATCAAAGTGCCCTCCTTAGCGAGATAAAAAATGGCTTTAATGCAGTCGAAGATCTCCTTAGGGCAATATGGCTTGTCGGAGATATCTCTAGTGGGTCAATTACCTATATTGACACCCTTATTGTCCGTTTCTCAGCACTCCTATTAAGTGAATTATTACGAGATGAGAAGATAGATTCTACCATAGTAAGTATGAGTGAACTTCTTGGTAAAAAAGAATCTCTTCTTTCCTCTTACCACACAATTATTGTCTGTGGTGATTTAGAGCAATCTTCTGCCCATAAACATGACAGGAGTAGTGAATACAGTGCTGCTTCCTTAGCTACTTCTTTAGATGCCCACACCCTTACATTCTGGAATCCAACAGAACTCGTTACAACTGCTGATGTTAATGATGTCCCTGGAGCAAGTGTCATCGATTCCCTTACCTATGCAGAAGCTACTGAACTCTCATTCTTTGGCTCTCCTGTCATACACCCCCAAAATATGGTTCCCATTATGGATAAAAAAATTATCTTACGACTAAGAAGTTTTGGCCATATCGAAAATTGTGGAACAATTATCGACGAACAAAAGGGGAGAGAGAGTACCCATGTTGTTAAAGGCTTTTCTGTAATTCGTAACATTGCCATTATCAACGTTGAAGGGGCTGGAATGTTAGGAGTTCCTGGTATTTCAATGAGACTTTTTGCTGCTATGAATGAACACGACATTAGTGTTGTTCTTATCAGCCAAGCATCGAGTGAATACTCAATTTGTTTCGCTGTCCCTAGTGAACAAGCTGCTTTAGCAAAAGCTACTGCTATATCAACATTCTCCTTAGAAATTGAACAAAAAAGAATCAGCACTATCACCAGCGAATATGGATGTGCAATCCTTGCCGCAGTAGGGGAGAATATGAATGGAGTTCCTGGCATTAGTGGAACCTTCTTTGGCTCGTTAGGAAAAGCCCATGTAAACGTTCGAGCGATTGCTCAAGGTTCGAGTGAAAGAAATATTAGTGCAGT
>SABI01000420.1 GCA_009929055.1 Spirochaetia bacterium
CGTATAAGTAGCACTTGGGCCTTCTCTTTTAAACCACCTCATACTCTCGACAAGCATTACTGTAATAGACTCTACATCCCCAGTATCATTGATTTTTACAGATGTATAAACATCTGAACCGCTAAGGTCTTCGGCACTCGTACCAGATACATTACTAACTGAACCAGTTTGAAATATAAGTTCGTTTTTGGACATGTCCCAGTCACGAAAATTACTTAACCTCCACTCTGAACGTAGTATCTGTTTTAAAACAGGAGAAGGAATACCATGTCTAATCCTTGAACTATCATAACTAGCAGTATCCCTTGCCTCACTAACTACTCTCTTTAATCTCTCTATTCTCTTCATAAATAAACCCTTATGCTTAATAGTCTCCTATAACAACTATGGAACCCTCCTTAGTTTCCAAAACATCATACTGACCTCGAACAAGACTCTTTGCCTCCTCTTCAAGCTCAACATCAGAAAAATCCTCAGTATCATCAACATCCATATCAACTTCACTGTCTGAGAGAGCATCCAGGTAATTATCAAATTCAGAATACGTTTTAAGTATATCACTCAGGATAAATGAACCCTCGATATCCGTAATATGGTCATAGATCATCTCTGCAGCTGCCCAGGAATAAATATCATGCTCAACCATGTAATCAACAAACTCCTGCTTAGAGTATTTACTTAAGTCATTCACATCATCAGACTCCGACATCCTCCTACCACGTACAGGATAACGCTTCCTACTCTCTCCACCCCAGTAATTACCACGACGCACCAACGTTGTCTCACGTGGATCAATAAGATACGTTTTTTTATCCCTGCCTGAGTCAACAACCGAGTTTACCTCTCTCTCCGCCCGATAAAACAGGTACCCAATATTCTTAAACTTATTAGAGTCTTCACGAGAAAATTCATATGTATACTTACCAGGTCTTCCAACACGATCCCCAGTTTTTCTCATACTAATACCAATACGCCAAACGGCATCCTCCTTAGTAGAGGGTGCATAGTTATACTGACTGACAACAGTCTCCCTAGACATATCGCCAGAAAGTATTACTGCAATATAAACAACGTTTCCCTTAAGCCTAAACTCTGAAACAAGATTTCTCGGCAAAGTTACTGCAAAGTCTATAATGTCGGTCATCTCCGCATCCAAAAACTTCCACTCATTATGTAAAATATAATCCATAATGGCGGTTGGGATTCCATCCTTTAACTGGTTATAAGGAGCGTCACTAGTATTTCTACCTGAGTATGCCCACTTAGTCTTTTTCCTATAATCATAAGCAGGACCTGCCTCATTCAACTCATAATTGAATACTGACTTTTTATTCTTGAGACCAAAGCTAGAGTAGCTAGCCTCACTCAATATCTTCTTATAACCAATATCTTTCTTTCTCATAAATCATCTCCTCAATGTTACATCACATATAGAAGTTTTCTTTCTTTCCATACTCAAATGCCAGGTCTTCAATCTCTGCAAATTCTCTAGTACCCTTCTGAACATTTATTGTTTTCTTCCCATTATCTGTTTGACACTCTATAACAATTTTATCAATACTATTATCTCCCTCAAATGATACATTTACATAAATTAAATCTAAACCTGTCTTATTCATTTCACCTACGGTTAACCTTACTTCAAAAACAAGTGTCTTATGTTTATTTACAGGCTCCCAGTATTTACTAGTCACAAACGACATTAAAGTTTTCTGACTAAAATGTACACTCTCACTCACATGCTTCTTATTCTTATGAGTAAAGCTAAAAGCACTCTCTTCACACAGTGCCCTTCTCAATCCACTAATTCCCTTTTTCATAAATTCTCCAAACCAAAAGCTGCACCATGCAGCTGCTACACTTAATATAGACGCTTTCTGAAAAAATCCTTACTG
>SABI01000421.1 GCA_009929055.1 Spirochaetia bacterium
ATGGGACACAGATCATGGCATGTAAAATCTTTTTAGATGTAGATGTTTTAGATATCAGCTCTTTTAAAAGCGTCTAAAAAGGTGTATGGACAGAGGTTATTTAATGTGTGACGACGATATGAAGGAAGATGGAGAGGGTATAGGGGTTTCGACTATGCAAGAGAAAACAGTGTGCTTGTGGTTTGGGTTTGAACCACCTACTGAGGAACAGGATGAGGATATTAAATGGCAATATGCTGTTGATGAATTTATTTACCTACATCTTGGGGCGTTATCAGATAAAACACCCGGGGATGATGAGGATATTAAGCTAGCACTGGTTAAGTTAGATAAGGTTATAACTGAGAATGACATTAAAGTGTTTGCTGGAGCGCCTAGTTTAATGGTACTTTGTTATTTATATAATAAATGGAATGGGAATTTATTATATCCTATTCTGATCCCACATTATGTATGGGATTATGAGTCCAGTTGTTCCGTTTACACCGAGTTTAGGGTGCTTGGTTTGGACAGGGTATCAATTAGTAAGATGCAGTTAAATGAACTCTTGAGGATTGCTAACATTGTTAAAGAGGGGTGTGGAGACAGTGGGAGTGAGTTTTCACTTTATAAGAGCAGCATCGAAGGTAGTAAGGAGCTTTCTCATGGGAATAGGGGTAGCATTAAGGTTAAAGGGTTTGTGGTTAACTACTCAGTCTTGAAGCAGCTGAGGTGTCACCCTTTAGAGGAGGCTATTGATGGTTACTGCTATCACATTACCATTTTACGTGATAACATTATTGTGGGGACTTTGGCTGGCGCAGAAGCCAAGGAAGCTATTCAGATAATTATGGGTGAGGATAAGAAGGAATAGGTATGGAGAAGGAAAAGGCACAAGAGCTGTTTGAGATGTACTTGCGGAAGGACAAGAATCTCAAGCTTGTAGTGGAGAGTTTCTTTAATAAAACTGAAGAGTATAAAGAGAATATAGCTCTTATCTTTGAGTGCATGAATCCAAAGGAGAGGTATATCTCATTCAGATGTGCGTTGTACTTCAGAATCCCACTTGTAAATGAGATTGAAAAGATACTAAAGGAGTATTTAAAGGCTAAGAAGCGTGTGACTGTAGAGAATATCTACAATCGCATTGTCTCTACACTAACGTTTGACTGGCCGATTGTGTATGTGTATGAAGTACCGGAAGAGCACCAGATAGATGTAAGTCTACTTCCAAGCGATATGACAGGGGTTGTGGAGCGTGGAGCGATTGCCTATTGTTTCCCTGATACGGTAATTGATCCCTTTAAGAGGTATGTCCTGGTTGAGGGAGTGAGAATTGTTTTTGATACATTAAATGAATATAAAGAGGTATTGGACACTGCATTGCAGAAGTTTAATGCCAAGAAAAAGAAAGGATAAGTTATGGATAACATTAATGAAAATATGGGGCAGGTAAATCCTGCGGAGAAAACGTTACATACTATGACACCCGCAGTTGAACCTGCGGTTGCAGATGTAGAGGTAAAAGCACCTGTGCAGAAGAATTATGCTCGAAAATACACTAAGGGAAGCAAGATGGTAATGCTGAGTCTTAGAATTCCCGAGAATTGTAAGCAGAGGATTAAGCTTCTTGCTGATAACCACTTCCGTGGAAATATGACTGAGACAATCTTGAAAGCTGTAAATGACCTCCAGGGTGCGAAAGAATGTGAGTGCCTCGAAGATACAGAGTGCTTTTGTGATAATTGTACACCGGAGAAGAAGGATGGAGAAGAGTCATAACATTCAGGTGATACTTTATAGATAGAAACAAAAAATAGCGTCTATATTATGTGTGGGGACTTTGGAGAGGAGACTATCGGTTTGAGACAGCGTGATTTTTGGGGCCAACGGCTAGCGCAGAATAGTTTTC
>SABI01000422.1 GCA_009929055.1 Spirochaetia bacterium
CTATTAAACACTATCAGGCAATTTTGCCTTGTCAAGATTTTATTCTTACTGGTTCTTATGTGAATCAGATGTTATTAGGTATGAAAGATGAGAAGCCAGGTGATCTAGATATCATTCTAGTAAAACCTGAGACTGCTGCTCTTGAAACTTTGAAGAGACTTCAAGAGAAAATTTCCCCTGAGCTTACTTCAAACTCTAACTACCCTACAACCCTTTTTCGTATTAAAGAAGGGAATCTGAAGATTGACTTTTTTATTGAGACTACAGACAGAGCTTTCATTGTTTTAAAGGACAATCTTAAAGTTACAACAATTCTAGACACTGTATCAGCAAAGAAGTCTTATGGGAGACTTAAAGACTGGCTTCAGTTGAGAAAGATGTCCCGTTTGTTTTTTGTAGAAGAAGAGTTTCAAAAGTTTTTAAATAACTATCATGAGTAGATTCTATATTGGAATTGATAATGGGGTTTCAGGCTCTATTGGAGTTATTAGTAGTTTTGGAGAAGGACTGGAGTTCATAAGAACTCCAGTTAAGTCTTGTGTAGACTTTCAGAAAGAGAAGAAGAATATAACTCGACTCGATACTATTAAATTATATGACTTTCTAGAAAGATTCTATGAAACTGATTGTTTAGTTGTTATGGAAAGACCAATGATTAATCCAGGTAGATGGGTAGCTACTTATTCAGCTGTGAGATGTCATGAAGCTATGTTAGTTGTGTTAGAGATGCTTTCTCTTCCAGTTAGATTTATTGACAGTAAAGAGTGGCAGAAAAGTCTCCTTTCTAGAGATTGTCATCATGAATTCTTAAAGACAGAGTCTCTCCAAGTTGGTAATACCCTCTACCCACAATTTAAGAACATTAAACATCCTGATAGAGATGGG
This sequence comes from Spirochaetia bacterium, assembly GCA_009929055.1. Taxonomy (GTDB): domain Bacteria; phylum Spirochaetota; class Spirochaetia; order Sphaerochaetales; family Sphaerochaetaceae; genus SABI01. The sequence continues at coordinate 886 of SABI01000422.1, forward strand.
TTACTTGTAGCAGAATATGTTAAAAATAAAGGTTGGTAAGTATGAAAGTAATTTGTAAAAATACAAATTGTCAAGAATTTGACAAAGAAGTTGAAGTACCAGATTGGGATGGTCTTCACTCTTATGGGTTATTTATGTTGAAGCAATGTCCTAGTTGTAAAAAACTTAGAAAGGCAATCTATACCCAAAGTCTAGAAGAAGAACCCAAGGGGTTTGAAAATGTAGCTTTTGCTAAGATAGCTTCAATGACCCCACAAGAAAGAAAAAAGATATTAAAGAAACGTTCAAATGAACATTTTCAAAAACATATTAAGCCTCGTAAAGAATATCTTGATAGAGCAATAATTGGTAAAGAATAGTATTATGATTGACTTAAAAATAAGAGTTACAGCTTTGAGTAAGCTGCAGAATATATACAATCTCTTGATTGTTACTAACCCTGTAAACCAACTTTCCAGGGTTTTCATTATTCATACCTGGACACCTATGATGGGTCAGATTAACTTTTGTACACTTGTAGGTAGAGAAATTACTGACCATCTAGATGACAATTCTCTCCCTACAATGATTCAAGCTGGAGGTTCTTCAGTAGAAATAACTCCTGTTATGAGACAGACTATAGAAACAAAATTGGAGATTCTTCCAGTATTGAAATATCAGTTTTCTTCCCAATTTCTATGGGAAATCTTTGAGAAAAGTTTTTAGTTAGAAATATAATTATTATATTTAGTAAACATTTAAACTAAGTATATGGAAAACATTTCTCCTTCAATTATTGCTAATGCTAAGAAGATGGTTTTAATCTTGAATCAAGCTAAACAAAGGACTTTTGGTGATAAGAATGAGTTAAGAGACTTTCTCAAGAGAGAAAAGTGTCCCTATTCTGTCTTTATTGTTCCTTATCTATCAAGAACCCAAGAAATTGTAAAACAAAGTAGCTCAAACTTTCTCTGTTTTAAAGATAGAAAGCCTTACTACTTTGGAGATTTTATTTCAGTAATTGA
>SABI01000423.1 GCA_009929055.1 Spirochaetia bacterium
GGGCGAATGTATATATAAACTCACTTTAAAATGCATTTTTTAGGAGGAAAATTCAATGGCAAAAGCAAAATTTGAGAGAAATAAGCCCCATGTCAATATCGGAACTATCGGTCACGTAGACCATGGTAAGACTACATTGACAGCGGCGATTACAAAGACACTGTTTCAAAGATATGGCCTAGGTAAGATGGTAAACTTTGACCAGATCGATAAGGCACCAGAAGAAAAAGAAAGAGGCATCACAATAGCAACCTCCCACGTTGAGTATGAGACACCTAATCGTCACTACGCTCACGTAGACTGCCCAGGACATGCTGACTATGTAAAGAACATGATCACAGGGGCAGCACAGATGGACGGAGCTATTTTAGTAGTAGCAGCTACAGATGGACCTATGCCACAGACTAGAGAACACATTTTGCTGTCTAGGCAGGTAGGCGTACCATATATTGTTGTATTCCTCAACAAATGTGATATGGTTGACGATGAAGAACTTCTTGACCTAGTAGAAATGGAAGTCAGAGAGCTACTAGACATGTATGAATTCCCAGGAGATGACACACCTATTATCAGAGGGTCAGCACTAGAAGCACTAAACAATCCAGAAGGACCATGGGGAGACAAGATAGTAGAGTTGTTTGATGCAATAGACACCTATATTCCAAATCCAGTAAGGGCAGTAGAAAAGCCATTCCTAATGCCTGTTGAAGATGTATTTTCAATTACTGGACGTGGAACAGTAGCTACAGGAAGAGTTGAAAGAGGAATACTAAAGGTTTCTGATGAAGTTGAAATCATAGGTATGACCGATGTAAGAAGAAAAGTAGTAGTAACAGGCGTGGAAATGTTCCGCAAGCTTTTAGATCAAGCTGAAGCTGGTGACAACATAGGTGCCCTGCTAAGAGGCGTTCAAAGAACTGAAATTGAAAGAGGCCAGGTATTGGCAGCTACGGGGACTATCCATCCACACACCAAGTTTTCTTCAGAAGTTTATGTACTAAAAAAAGAAGAAGGCGGAAGGCATACCCCTTTCTTTAACGGATATAGACCACAGTTTTATTTCCGTACGACAGACGTAACAGGAAACATAGCACTGCCTGCAGGTGTTGAGATGTGTATGCCTGGGGATAACATCCAGATGGAAATAGAATTGATCACACCTATTGCAATAGAAGAAGGACTTCGCTTTGCAATAAGAGAAGGCGGCCGTACAGTAGGTGCTGGAGTTGTAGCTTCCATCTCTGAATAGAAAAAAGAGGTAAATATTCCTCTACAAATATAAAGAAGCAGGCTTTTGCCTGCTTCTTTAATATTTATGCTAAAGGAGAATACTATGAATGCGTATGAAAAATTAGCATTTCTGCTGATTGGTTGGAATATAATCACCTTTATTGCAATGTGGATTGACAAAAGAAAGGCAATCAAAGGAAAGCAGAGGATAAGTGAAAGTACATTTTTCCTTTTAGCCTTCGCTATGGGGGCGTTTGGGGTAATGCTAGGCATGCCCATCTTTCGCCACAAAACAGGAAAACCCTTTTTCATAATTGTGATAGTAATAGCTTTCCTCGTAAACATATTGACATTTATAGGAATGCTAAATACCGGGTAAATAATAAGACCAAGGGGTCAGGCACTACCTATTAACCTTTGGACTGGATCAAGTATGTATTTAAAACGAGTCTTGAGTTCAAAGCTTGAAGAAGGGTAGATAGGAATATGTTCTTAACCGAGTCTCCAGCTCAAAATTTGAAGAAGTATAGCCACACATAAAAAATTAGGGTTACAAACTCGCTACGCTCAAACAGTGTAACCCTTTCAAATTTTTTATTTCGTGGATACTTCTATTCAAGTTTTTCAATGTCGAGTCTATTTAAAAACATATTTCTATG
>SABI01000424.1 GCA_009929055.1 Spirochaetia bacterium
GGCCATCGTGGCCAGCAGGGCGCCGCGCTTGGTCTTGATGCGCTTGGTGTTGAATACGACAAAAAGCGTGACGTAGAGTGGTCTTATGAACATGATGGAATGATGTGGACAAGAGTTAAAAGCGTATCATATACTGATGCCCAATGTGATACATACAACATTGAAGTATCTGGCTCTAATACATACTCTGTTAATAATGTGTGTGTCCATAATTGTATGCAGCTTATACTCGCTCGTAGAATTAATGGATTCAAGATATCAGACAAGGTTATCTTTATGGCTGCTACAAATAGACGTGAAGATAAGGCTGGTGTAACGGGAATACTTGAACCAGTAAAGTCTCGCTTTGCATGGATAGTGGAACTTGTTCCCTCTCTTGATGACTGGATTGATTGGGCAGTAGAAAATGATATGCCTCATCAACTTATTAGTTTCGTCAAGTGGAGACCACAACTTCTGCTAGACTTTAATCCTACTTCTGATATTATTAACAGTCCATGCCCAAGAACAATAGCACATGCTGGAAGAATACTTAATGGTAATCCTCCAGAAGATGTCAGAAGTGAGCTTATAGAAGGAGCAGTAGGAGCTGGATTTGCTGCTGAGTTTGAAGCCTTTGTAAATATATATACAAAGTTACCAAGCTTAAATGAGCTGATAATGAATCCTACAAATATTGCTATTCCTGAACAGCCAGATATGCTTTACGCACTATGTGGCTTAGTAGCTTATGGCATTAATGAACATAACCTTTCTAATCTTCTTAAGCTTATCAAGCGTATACCTGAGGAGTATCAGGCAATGATTATGTCTGTTGCTTTAGCAAAAGCAAAGAAAGATAAGAAAGACTTTATAAGACACAACTCAGACTTTGCACTATGGGCAAAGAATATGATGAATGTCTTGCTAACAAATAATGGGAGGTAACAATGGAAATCGTTGGACTCATGGTCGCTCTTAACATCTCTATGTGGATGGGAAGAAAGAAATCAAAGGAAGCAGAAAACATAGTGCTTACTCACTTCTCTGCCAAGAATGCTGGAAACTTCTACAAAAAATTAGTAGATGATCCTTCGTTAAAAGAAATACAGAAGATAGCTGGTGCTGCCAGGATAGCTCATTCTAATATGACTCAACCTTGGGATGATCAAGGATATAGATATCTTAGTCCAGTTAAAGCACTAGACTATATAGCTGAAATGAATACTTATTCTAATGAGTATTACGACGCTGTTAGCGTATTCTTAAATAAGTATAACAATTGTATTGATGAAGCCAAGACTCGTTTAGGAGCTTTGTTTAATGTTAAAGACTATCCGAGTATTGAACAAATAAAGAATAAGTTTTCTTTTAGCTTTCATACTCAAAGTATTCCTACACAAATTAATAATGATTTGCTTGATGATACTATTGCTGCATCACTACAAGAGAAACTATCTAAAGAAATTGATGATAGATTTAACAAAGTTAAGAAGAGTCTTTGGCATAATGCTTATGAAAAACTGTCTCTTTTAAGAGAACGTCTTTCATCTGCTAATATATTTAGAAACTCAACAATAGAAAATATAGTTGAGTATGCAAATGATATTATGCTTCTTACAGACATTGTTGATGATACGTTAGTAGATTTCTTAAATGAACTTAAAAGCGTTTACTCTGCTGTAGAGATTGATAGGTTACGGACAGACAATGAGTATAGGAAAAAGTATGCTGAAACAACCTCACGCCTTATGTATGAGGCTTCACAAAATGGCTGATGTAAAAATAAAACCTATATCTCAATGTCCAGTAAGTTGCTTTTTAAGATCTCCAGACAGCAATACTAATAATGTTGTTATAGAAACGTTTGCAGCTTTGTTAAGTAATGTTGAGGGCTTCTTAGGAAGCC
>SABI01000425.1 GCA_009929055.1 Spirochaetia bacterium
GTTCAAGACTCCTCTAGCGTCGTCTATTTGCGCCCAGAAACAGCACAAGGGATTTACGTAGATTTTAAAAACGTTGTTCAGTCTTCAAGGGTAAAGATTCCCTTTGGAATTGCTCAAGTAGGAAAATCATTCAGAAATGAGATCACCACTAAAAACTTTATCTTCAGAAGCTGTGAATTTGAACAAATGGAGATGCAATACTTCGTCAAGCCTGGTGAAGATGAAAAGTGGTTTGATTTCTGGAAAGAACAAAGGATGGCCTTTTATCATAAGATGGGAATTAACCCAGAAAGCTTACGATGGCACCGCCATGGAGAAGATGAACTAGCTTTTTATGCAAAAGATGCCTACGATATTCAATTCTTATTCCCAATGGGATGGCAAGAACTTGAAGGAGTTCATAATAGGACAGACTATGACCTCACTCAACACCAAACCTTTAGTGGAAAAGATCTCTCTTATATCGATCAAGAGTCTAATGAAAGATATCTCCCCTTTGTAGTTGAAACATCTGCCGGCCTCACTCGAAACGTCCTTATGGCCCTTAGTGATGCCTATGAAGAAGAAACACTCCCTGATGGAGATGTGAGAACTGTTCTTCACTTTCACCCGAAAATTGCCCCTGTGACTGTTGCAGTACTTCCATTAGTAAAAAAAGATGGACTTAGTGAAGCAGCCCAAAAGTTAGAGAGAGAATTGAGGGAAGACTTTGCTACCTTCTTTGATTTAAGTGGAGCTATTGGTCGACGCTATAGAAGACAAGATGAAATAGGGACTCCCTATTGTGTAACACTTGATTATCAAACCCTCACCGATAACACAGTAACAGTGCGACATCGAGATTCAATGGAGCAAGAGAGAGTCCTTATAAGTGAACTCACTAGTCACTTGAATCAAGCAACAAAGAATTATAAAAGAGGGTAAATATGAACGCGGCATTACAAGTACTCCATGACAGAGGATTTATCAAACAATGTACTCATAGCGATGAGCTAAGTGACAAGATGGATAAAGAGAAACTCACCTTTTATCTAGGAGTTGATCCCACAGGAAGAAGTATTCATATAGGCCATATGGTTCCCTTTTTTGCAATGCACCACCTACAAGAGCATGGACACAATCCTATCGCCCTTGTAGGGGGAGGAACGAGTTTAATTGGAGACCCTTCTGGCAAAACTGAGATGAGAAAAATGCTTACTGTAGAGCAAATTAGACAAAATAGTGCAGCTTTAAAGGATCAATTAGGGACAGTAGTAGACTTTAGTGACCACAAAGACCCCACTAAAGGGCATGCAATCATGCTAAACAACTATGACTGGCTTGGAAAGCTTAACTACATTGAATTTCTTCGTGACATTGGGCGTCACTTTTCAGTAAATAGAATGCTCACCTTTGAAAGTTATAAACAAAGACTAGAAAGGGGATTAAGCTTCATAGAATTTAATTACCAACTTTTACAATCATACGACTTTTTAGTCCTTTATCAACAGCACCACGCAACCCTTCAAATAGGGGGAGACGACCAGTGGGGCAATATTGTTGCAGGAATTGAATTGATTCGAAAGATTGAGGGGGGCGAAAGCTACGGCTTAACGTTCAACCTCATTACCCGTAGTGACGGGCAGAAGATGGGCAAAAGTGAAAAAGGGGCAGTCTTTTTAGACCCCGAACTCTTTAGTCCCTACGATTTCTTCCAGTACTGGAGAAATGTGAATGATGAGGATGTTGTTAAATTCTTAAAGCTTTTTACCTTCTTATCCCTTGATGAAATTAAAGAGTATGAAGACCCATCTCGAAATATTAATGAAGCTAAAGAAAAGTTAGCCTATGAACAAACAAAGATTATTCATGGTATAGAGGAAGCTGAAAAAG
>SABI01000083.1 GCA_009929055.1 Spirochaetia bacterium
ACGATTCCCTCTTCATTGAGCATTAAGGCCTCATCTGCCCCATATCGGTGAGCTTCAATAGAAGCGAGGATGTTATTTAGGTAATTAAGACTCTTTATTTGTGGGTCGACTATTGTTGCTTTATTTCTCCTTAAACTACTTGTAATAACTTTTAAGCCATCAATATAAGCTTGTTCTGGATAAAGGGCAACTTGACCAGCAATACAAAAGAGTCTAGGAGGATGACTCGATGGTTTAGGGTAAAGCCCTAGCCCATCTGCTCCTCGAGTACACACAAGTCGAATGTATCCATCACTTAAGTGGTTCTTTCTACAAGACTCAAGAATAATCTCTTCAAGCTCTTCAAAGGAATAGGAGAGTTTAAGATGAATTGATTTTGCAGCACTAAAAAATCTTTTTAAGTGTTCCGTGAGTTTAAAGACCCTTCCATGATAGACTCTTATTCCTTCAAAAATCCCATCTCCGTAGAGAAGTCCATGATCGAGTACCGGGATCTTTGCTTCGCTCATTGGGACAAATTCACCATCTAAATATACTAATTGTTCACTCATCATCTATTCTCCTCTTCGATAGGTTTCTTACTTTTTATTTGTATTTACGATTTCTTGAGCTATGAGAGAGCCCATCTCTTTTGTACCAACACTTTTCATCCCTTTAGAATAGATATCCCCTGTACGATACCCTTTTTCTAATACTGTAGTTACTGCTTTTTCAACAGAAGCAGCCTCTTCTTCTAAATGAAATGAGTGACGAAGCATCATTGCACACGAGAGAATCGTAGCAATAGGATTTGCTTTATCGAGTCCTGCGATATCAGGGGCTGAACCATGAATAGGTTCATACATCCCAAAGTTATCCTCTTTAAGGGAAGCAGAAGGGAGCATTCCAATGCTTCCTGTAATCATGCTCGCTTCATCACTTAAGATATCACCAAACATATTGGTAGTAACAATCACATCAAATTGTCTTGGATTTCTCACTAATTGCATCGCAGCATTATCTACATACATATGAGAGAGAGTTACTTCTGGATAATTCTTTGCTACTGTCTCTACAGTTTTTCTCCATAATCGAGAACTTTCTAAGATATTAGCTTTATCAACACTGAGAACTTTCTTTCCCCTCTTCATCGCTATTTCAAAAGCCTTAATTGCAATTCTTTCTACTTCACTCACGCTGTAGGACATAGTATCATAGGCACTTAGTCCATCTTCACTGATGCCTCTTTTACCAAAATAGATTCCACCAGTGAGTTCTCTCACTACCATGATATCGAGGCCACCCTCAATAAGCTCTTCTTTGAGGGGACAAGCTGAAGAGAGCTCAGGGTGAAGTATTGCAGGACGGAGATTACAAAAGAGACCAAGGGCGCTTCTTAGGCCAAGTAATGCTTGTTCTGGTCGTAAATGGCCACTCAAGTGATCCCATTTAGGCCCCCCTACTGCCCCTAGGAGGACAGCATCAGCATCTTTACATCCAAGGATAGTAGATTCAGGGAGAGGGATATTAAGGGCGTCTAGGGCAGATCCTCCTGCAAGGTAGAAAGAGAAATCTAAACGATGACCAAATTTCATCGCTACTTCTCCTAATACTTTAAGACCTTCACTTATGATATCTGGCCCAATGCCATCTCCTGGTATAACTGCAATCTTTAACTTCATTATTTCATCCCTTTCTTTAAATAGTTAATAAGACCATCACTCGCTATCATATCTTGGATAAAAGGGGGAAATGGTTCTGCTTGAAAGCAAGCTCCAGTTGTTTCATTACAAATAGTTCCAGTAGAAAAATCTACATTCAATACATCACCACTTTTAATACCTTCAATAGCCTCAGGGCATTCTAAGATAGGAAGACCAATATTGATTGAGTTTCTATAGAAGATACGGGCAAAACTTGAAGCAATGACGCAACTGATTCCCGAAGTTTTAATAGCTAAAGGGGCGTGTTCACGGCTTGAGCCGCAACCAAAGTTTTTGTTAGCTACCACGATATCCCCAACTTTTACTTGTTTCACAAAATCTTTATCAATATCTTCCATGCAGTGAAGGGCTAATTCTTTTGCATCTGATGTATTTAAATAGCGAGCTGGAATAATAACGTCAGTATCAACATTATCTCCATATCTAAAAGCTTTTCCATGTGCATTCATCTTAGTTATTCTCCTTAAGTGATTCTGGGTCTGTAATATAGCCAGTTAAGGCACTCGCAGCTGCAATTGCAGGGCTTGAGAGGTATACTTCACTACCTGGATGTCCCATCCGTCCAACAAAGTTTCTATTAGTGGTTGCAAGACCTTTTTCTCCCTCGGCTAAGATACCAAGGTGACCACCTAGGCATGGGCCGCAGGTTGGAGTGTTTACAGCAACTCCTGCTTCAACAAAGATCTTTAATAAGCCTTCACTCATTGCATCAAGATATATTTGTTGAGTTGCAGGGAACACAAGAACTCTAATTCCTTTAGCTACTTGTTTACCTTTTAAGATATTGGCTGCAACTCGAAGGTCACTAAGTTTTCCATTTGTACAAGAGCCAATAACGACTTGGTCTATCTTCACTTCTCCTGGTTTAATGGTATCAATGGTACGGGTATTACTAGGAAGGTGAGGGAAAGCAATTGTTGGTCTAATGCTACTTAAATCAATTTCATACACTTCTTCATAATGAGCATCTTCATCTGCTTCAAAGATGACGGGTGTTTTCTTATTATGATCTTTTAGGTAGGCAAGAGCTACTTCATCAGCAGGGAAGATCCCATTTTTAGCTCCAGCTTCAATAGCCATATTGCAGATAGTAAAGCGATCATCAATGGTGAGACTTTTCAATCCAGGGCCACTATATTCCATTGATTTGTAGAGGGCTCCATCAACTCCAATAAGGCCTATAATATGAAGGATTACATCTTTTCCAGATACCCACTTCTGTAATGACCCTGTGAGGTGAAATTTCATAGAAGTTGGTACTTTGAACCATGCTTTTCCTGTTGCCATTGCTGCTGCCATATCAGTTGAACCTACCCCTGTTGAAAAAGCACCGAGTGCTCCATAGGTACAGGTGTGGGAGTCTGCTCCAATAATAAGGTCTCCTGCGTTAACAAGTCCTTGTTCTGGAAGGAGGGCATGTTCAATTCCCATCTGGCCAATTTCAAAGTAGTGCTCAATTTCTTTATCATGAGCAAATTCTCTCATGGCCTTACATTGAGAAGCAGCCTTAATATCTTTGTTTGGGGCAAAGTGGTCTGGAACCATCGCAATTTTACTTTTATCGAATACTTTATCAATTCCAAATTTTTTAAATTCGTTAATTGCTACTGGGCTAGTAATATCATTTCCTAATACTAAATCAAGGTCTGCCATAATTAGTTGTCCACTTCGCACTTCATCAAGTTGTGCGTGATGGGCAAGAATTTTTTGGCTCATGGTCATGCTCATACAGTATCTCCTTTGGTATGATGGATCGAAGGAACTACTCCCTCTTTCATTAATTTATATTCAATTGAATCGACGAGTGCCATCCAACTTGCTTCAATAAGGTCGGTAGAGACTCCCATGGTTGACCATGTGTACTCTCCATCAGTTGTTTCAATAAGAACTCTCACCTTTGCAGCAGAGGCATGCATTGAATCTAATACACGAACTTTATAGTCACTAAGGTGAATAGCTGAAAGTTGAGGATAGAAATTTTCTAATACTTTTCTTAATGCTTTATCAATAGCGTGAACTGGGCCATCCCCTTGGGCTACTTCTATTGCACTCTCTTTGTTCACAAATACTTTTACAACTGCAGTATGGCTTGTTTTACTCTCTCTAATGGGCATCTCACCAAATGTTTTATAGTGATCAAGGGTAAAATATGGGGTATATTTGTCTAGATGTTTTGCAATTACGAGTTCAAAAGAGCTCTCTGCCCCCTCAAATTGGTAACCACTCATCTCGAGTTGTTTTAATGAGTCAATTATCTTTTTTGTGATAGGGGCATCTTTATCTAAATGAGGGGCATATTTTTGGATTCTCTTTAGAATAGTAGCCCTTCCTGAAACTTCACTCATTAAAAGTCTTCGCTCATTGCCAACACTTTCTGGAACAATGTGTTCAAATGATGCAGGATTCTTTCCAACCCCGTCGATATGCATTCCCCCTTTGTGGGTAAATGCACTTCTGCCAATATAGGGAGTTCCATGAGGAATTGAAATATTTGCAATCTCCGCTACTGAGTGAGAGACAAGGGTAAGAGAAGCTATTTGTTCACTAGTTAAGACTTCATACCCCATTTTAAGTTGGAGAGTTGGGATAATAGTCGCTAAAGAGGCGTTTCCACATCTCTCTCCAATTCCCACAAGGGTTCCTTGAACTTGTCTTGCTCCATTCTCTACTGCAATAAGGGAATTAGCTTCAGCACAGGAGGCATCATTATGGGCATGAATTCCTATAATAATATGGGGATATTTTTCCTTAAAAAGTTCTACTACTTCTTTTGTGGCAAGAGCGACAATTGAGGGGATTGTTCCACCACGAGTGTCACAAAGGACAACACTTTTAGAGCCTGCTTCAGCAGCTTCTACGAGGGTTTGCATTGCATATTTCTTATTCTCAATGTAGCCATCAAAAAAGTGTTCAGCGTCAAAGATTACCTCTTTCCCTTCGCTAATAAGATACTCAATTGTATCTTTAATCATATTTAGGTTTTCTTTGAGAGTTGTTTTTATAATATCTGTAACTTGAAAGTCCCAGCTCTTACCAAAGATGGAGACCCATGTTGTTCCCGCACTCACGAGGGAAGCAATATTTGCATCTTCCTTTGCCCTACTATTTCTTCGTCTCGTCGCCCCAAAGGCAACAAGTTTTACATGGCTAAGGGTGAGGCTCTTTACTTCACGAAAGAACTCCAAATCTTTTGGGTTTGACCCTGGGTTTCCAGCTTCAACATAATCAACTCCAAGAGTATCGAGTAAGCCAACAATTTTTAATTTGTCGAGAACTGAAAAACTTATCCCTTCTCCTTGAGCTCCATCACGTAAAGTTGAATCAAATATTTCTACCCTCTTACTATTTAGATATTCCATGACTTTCTCCCATTGTTACCTCTTCTTGTACAGTTCCACTCACTTTCATATCTCTAAGAAGTTCTTCTTCACTAAGAGAGATCCACTCTTTTGCTTTTCTCCCTGCTAGAGAAATATTTTCTTTGTCATCTGTTTGAGATTCACTCACATCAATCATCCTGTTAACAGCACTAATCAGGCTTAGCAAACTTGCTTCGATGACATCTGTTGAAACTCCTCGTCCTCTAAAGACTCCATGAACATTACTTATTTTAACGAGTACTTCACCTAAAGCGTCTCTGTGTTCTGTAACAGCTCTTAGTTGGTAATCTTCGAGAACATAGGATTGTTTTATGATTCTTTCTACGGCCTTAAAGCAGGCATAAACAGGGCCTGTAGCCATTTCAACTGCTTGCATTTTCTTGTTATTTCTTCGTAAGGTCACACAAGCTGTTGCTGTCATGAGGTTTCCACTATTTACTACAAAATTGTCTAACTCATATATTTGTGGACCAAGTTGCGTTCCACTTTCCATAAGTGCAATAAGGTCTCGATCGGTAATTTCTTTTTTCTTATCGGCGATGTTTTTGAAATCATTAAACAGTTTTGTACTCATATTAGCATCTAAAGTGTAGCCAAGTTCTTTCATTCTGTGGTTAAAGGCATGCTGTCCTGAATGTTTTCCTAGGACCATCGTATTCTTTTTAAGCCCGATAGATGATGGGGTCATAATTTCATAGGTAAGTGAATTTGCTAACATTCCATGTTGGTGAATACCTGACTCATGAGCAAATGCATTCGCCCCTACTATCGCCTTGTTAGGGGCAATAGGAACTGTTGTAATATTCGATAATAGGCGAGCTGTATTATAGAGTTGGGTTGTGTCTAAGTTATAGGAGAAGTCATAGATTTCATTACGGGTTCGAATAGCCATAACGAGTTCTTCTATTGAAGCATTTCCTGCCCTTTCTCCTATACCGAGCATAGTACACTCAGCTTGAGAAGCACCAGCGGCCAATCCTGCTAAGGTGTTTGCAACCGCTAACCCTAAATCATTGTGGCAATGGACGGCAACTTTTGCCTTATCAATATTAGGGACATTATTCATAATATAACTAATAAGAGAGCCAAACTCTTCGGGGGTAGTATAGCCAACAGTATCGGGGATATTTACAATAGTAGCGCCGCTTTTGATAACAGCTTCAACTACTTTGCAAAGGTAATCCCTGTCACTTCGAGTAGCATCTTCTGCAGAGAACTCTACTTCAGGGGCTAAATTCCTTGCATACTTAACCATAGAAACAGCTTGGTTGAACGCATCAATCTCACTCATTTTTAATTTATATTGTAAGTGGAGCCTACTTGTGGCAATAAAGGTATGAATTCGAGGCTTTTTAGCATCCTTTACAGCCTGCCATGCTCGATCAATATCTTTAGTGAGAGCCCTAGAGAGGGATGCTACCGTAGAGTGTTCTATCACAGAGGATATTGCTTTTACTGATTCAAAATCTCCTGGGCTTGCTATGGCAAAACCAGCTTCAATGACATCAACTTTTAATAGTTCAAGCTGCTTAGCGAAGCGAACCTTTTGTTCCAGGTTCATGCTATATCCAGGGGCTTGTTCTCCGTCTCGTAATGTGGTGTCAAAGATTGCAATATTTCTTGCCATAGTGTTTCCCTCTCTTAATAGATAATGTTAGTTCTTTTTCAACCAGCTCATTAACTTTCTTAATCTCTTTCCCGTTGTTTCTAAAAGACTTTCACTCTCAATTCTCCTTTTTGCATTGAAGAAAGGTCGTTTTACTTGGTTTTCTAGGAGCCAATTACGGGCAAATGTTCCATTTTGAATCTCTGTGAGGACGTTTTTCATCTCTTTTCGTGTCTCTTGGGTGATAATTCTGTCTCCACTAACATAGTCTCCATATTCTGCTGTATCGCTAATTGAGTAGCGCATGTAGGAGAGTCCACCTTGGTTAATAAGGTCTACAATAAGTTTCATTTCATGACAGCATTCAAAATATGCCATCTCTGGTTGGTATCCAGCTTCAACAAGGGTATCAAATCCAGCTTTAATAAGGGAAGAAACTCCTCCACAAAGGATTGCTTGTTCACCAAAGAGATCTGTTTCAGTCTCTTCTTTGAATGTTGTTTCAAATATTCCAGCTCGTCCAGCACCTAGTCCTGCTGCGTAAGCAAGGGCAACTTCTTTTGAGTCTCCTGATGGGTCTTGGTGAACTGCAATAAGGGATGGAACCCCTTTGCCTTCTTGAAACTGACTTCTTACGGTGTGTCCAGGTCCTTTAGGGGCAATCATAATAACGTTGACATCTTTTGGAGCTACTACTTGTCCAAAGTGGATATTAAAGCCATGAGCAAAAGCAACATATTTTCCTTTTTTTAGACCAGGAAGAATATCTGCTTGGTAAATAGCGCCTGCTTTTTCATCATTAACAAGCATCATAATTACATCACAGGATGCAGCAGCTTCTTTTGCTGTCATTACTTTGAGTCCTGCTTCCTCGGCAATCTTCCAAGAAGGGGATCCTTCATAGAGGCCTACTGTGACATCAAACCCTGATTCAAATAAATTCAAAGCATGGGCATGTCCTTGACTGCCGTACCCTATAATTGCAATTTTCTTGTTTTTTAATACTTTTGAATCTACATCGCTTTCATAATACATCGTACTCATAGCTAAATACTCCTTATCCTTAATTAGTCTTATTTGTTACTCACCATTGCTTGTGAGCCTCTTTCCATTGCAGTAATTCCTGTTCGAACAAGTTCTGTGATCCCATAGGGACGAACGAGGTGTAAAAATGTTGACACTTTATCGGCATTCCCTGTGATTCGCATGGTGAGGGTACTCTCTGTAACATCCATAATTTTTGCTTTATAGATTTCAGAAAGTTCAACTACAGCAGCTCTTGTTTTTGGGGTGGTACTTACTTTAACAAGAACAAGTTCTGTTTGAATAGACCCTTGCATAGTGAGTTCTACTACACGCTTAACATCGTGAAGTTTTTCTACTTGTTTTTCGATTTGTTCAACAATTTGTCTATCTCCAGTAACGACAATAGTAATTCTACTGACCTCTTTTTTCTCAGTTTCACCAACTGATAAACTGTCGATATTATAGCCTCTACGACTAAATAACCCGACGACACGAGACAAGACTCCAGGCTGGTTATTTACTAAAATTCCAAGTGTATACCGTTCCATATGCTACTCCTCTTATGCTCAATTCAGGTGCTTTATTTTATCTTTACGATACACCAATACGCCGTGAAGGAGATTCCCCCACGGCTGCACCAGTAATGGTATACCGCGGTTTAGAGAATAATTAGAACTACTAGAATAATTACAGATAGGATTGAGATGGTTATACTGTTAGCAAGATTAATATAACTCACAGATTGAGTGTGAGAAAATTGGGGATAAAATATACTTTTTTCGATTCCTGCCGTTTTCAACACCGCACCTCATAATCAAAGATTGTTTCTGTTTTATACATCTATCGGACAAATGTCAACAGCTAGAGGAGTTTTTATATAAATATTTATACACTTTTTATGTAAAAGTGTTGTATGTGGGTATTTTCTCCCTATTTTACTTACAATTTATATAGATAGAGGAGAAAAGTTTAGCTACAATATTAACGATGATAAAACGAATTAAGAAAAAGCATTACAGCATCCCATTTACCTCTTTATTTTCTCGACTCTTGTTTAACTTGATGGTGGTGATGTTGATTCCACTTTTTATTCTTATCGTTACCTATCTTACACTAGGGAGTAACGCACTAAGTAATACCCTCACCCAACAGGGGAAAAATAATATTGAAATTGCTTCACAAAGGATGCAATCTCTTATCGATGAGTATCGTCATAAAACATATCTTATTAGTACTGATGAAGAAATTGAACAAGTAATTACAAAAAAGAAAGAACAAAGTGGTATTCTCTTTGAAAAGCTCTTCACCATTATGAGTGGAGATACCTATCTTGCAACTGCAAGTGCTATTTCTAAGGATGGCAAGGTTCGCCTTTCTACCCACCTTTTTCCAGATCAATACGATGTGAGATATTTTAGTAATGATACGACCCCATTCTTTGATGTAAATAGGCTACGGGAAAGAAATGCTTCAATCATTACTACAAAATATAGATACCTTACTCAAACAAACTCTCTTGTGTTATTAAATATCTTACGAGCTATTAGAGATGAAGCAAATGAGATTACCGGGTATGTTGCCCTTGATGTTCACCAAGAAGCATTCGAAGAGGTGACTAAGGGATTAGGATTTTCAGACCTTCTGATTATCGATAGTGATACCTATCGAGTGAGTTCTCTTATTTATGTAGAGAAGAATGGAGATTTTTCTCTCTTTCCTCCCCTTGCACCCCTCTCCTTCCCTCTCATCTCAGATTCGTATGCTTCAAAAGGAACTATTGTTTCTGTTAAACTTATTAAAAACACAAATCTCTATATAGCTGGAATTACAGAGACAAGTACGTATGAACAAACTCTTAATCAGTTTGGTCTTATTATCTTGCTTATTATTGCTATGGGAACAAGTATTGCGTTCTTTATTGCCCTCTATATTTCACGAAGTATAGGGACTCCTGTTGATAGATTAGTGATGAGGATGAAAAAGGTAGAGAAGGGGGATTTAAGTTCATATCCCCCCCTTTCATCGATTGAAGAGTTTCATCTTCTTGAGACCTCTTTCAATGAAATGGTTGAGCAAATTTCTACTCTATTAGTTCTTACTCGTGAAGAAGAAGCTAAGGTGAGAGA
>SABI01000426.1 GCA_009929055.1 Spirochaetia bacterium
ATAGCAGAGACAAACATGAGGGCTATAAATTGGACAAATAGTTTTCCTTCTAAGTTCTGTTCTGATGAGACTGAAGTCTTTCTCATGTTTAATCGTTCTTTGAGATTCCTAAAAGCTTTTTCTATAAAATCTCTCTGCCGATATACTTCAAGTGCTTCTATAGGATCTTTAATACCATTAGATATGAGAGAGAAATATCCAAAGTTTTTCTGTGCAGCATCAATAGCTTCTTGTTTTGGTGTAAGGGTAATTCCTCTTATTGGTGTTGTTTTTATATCAAAGTATTTCTCATACTGCCCTTCATGAGATGAGACCCTCTTGTTTGTGTAGAGCTCTTCTTCTAATAGATCAAGACGTTTGTTAAAAGCATTTTTGTCATCAATGGCTCGCTGTTCATTAAAGTAGAGATGTATATATATTCGCTTATCTGAGGTAGTCACTTCACCATTCTTTCCCACTACTTTATGAGGCCATATGCTCATTTGTGTGTAATATCCTATCTTGTATCCACTGTGGTAATGTGCTCTTGTCTTTATTATCTCTCTTACAGGATCCAGGTGTTGTTGTATGTACTTAAATGAGATTTTTGTTCCTATAATAAATTTATAATGGTTTGTATAGAAAGCATTAATGTTTTCAGCACTATAAAATCCTCTGTCCATGACCATCTTCACTTTCTCAATATGTAAGACATCAATATCTTTTAACATCTTCTCTATAGTGGATACATCAGAGATATTCCCTGGTAATTTCCTATAATACACAGGCATTCTTGATTCATGTCCACATAGTAGTGCTAGATTAATTTGAGCGAGTGGGTCATGGTCTTTATTCCTCCCATATTTCACTTGTTTAAGAGTTTTAGAGTAAGAAGAAATAGAACTCGTATCAAAAGAAAGGTATTCATGTTCTTTTCTTCTTGCTGCCTGCAAAGAGAAGAACTGTTGTTTACCATCTTCAGTAATAGATGCAAAAAGTTCACTACTTCGTTGTGAGGGGATGACTTTACCATGGGGATGAACGTGAGTAGTGGCCCATTTTGGAAAGCGACTCATGGGATTGCTCTCTTCTAAAATAAGGAAGTGAGCTATTGAAAGAATTTGTGTGTAGATGTGAGGAAAACATCTCTTAAGATCATCTTTTATGCCGTAGTGTTCACTCATCTGGTCTAATAAATATGTAGCACCATAGAACTTTCTTGAAAAAGTAGCTGCCACAATAGAACCTGGTTTCACACTCTTTAGCTGTTCTAATTCTTCATTCATCTTATATTGTTTATTGGGGACAAATACATCATCAACCATCTTGCCAATACATACTCTTGTATTACGAGATTGTTGTTTTTCCTTATCCCAATAGGCATGAGATTCATACACATAAGTTGACTGATTCTTCTTATTCTTTACATACACCAATGACACAGCAAGCACCTTTCATTGGTATAATTATCCCTTGTTTTAAGATAAATTACAAGGTAAATAATAGCTAAATATAATAATAATAGGTATTTATGTTATTTCCTAGGTATAATTATTTGGGAATTCAGGATATAATTAAATTACGATTTTCTTGAAAATATAGGATTGTAAGTATTATAAAATCTCTATCATTATTTTAATCAGTTTCGACAAGAGTATTAAGATTTTATTCTAGTGATTATGCCTAAAAGAAGGCATTCCTTAGGTAGATTTGCGGTACACCCAATCAGACTCTCTTCTACTGAATAAATCTAATCAAAGGGAGTACTAACCAGTAAAGCCAAGAATCGATTCTCTGATAGATTGATAAAACGAATGGTGGTTTTACCATTCTTTGCTCAGAAACCTTCTTCGAATCGTTGACTTCCTACCCCTCTTTTTCTTCTTCGGA
>SABI01000084.1 GCA_009929055.1 Spirochaetia bacterium
TGAAAAAGGACTTGCCGAATGCCGCGCTGTCATTGCATATTACATGAACAATGCTCGAATTATTCGTCAAGGTTTATTAAAACTAGGTCTTGAAGTAACAGGTGGAGATAATGCCCCATACCTGTGGGTGAAAGCTCCAGGAAACCTCACTTCATGGCAATTCTTTGATAAACTACTTAATGAGTGCCAAGTGATAGTCACTCCAGGCTCAGGGTTTGGTCCCGCTGGAGAAGGATATATACGAATAAGTTCATTTGGCCATGTTGAGAATATTGAAAAAGCAGTAGAGAGCATTGTGAAAAATTTGGCTGTGTGAGGAAAGAGAAAATGAGTGAAAAAAAATTACCGCTATCTCCAGATGAGATGGCAAAGTTAGCCTATAGTAAAGAGACCCCTTTTCACCTCTATGATGAAAAAGGAATACGAGAAAATGCTCGAGCTTTTAACAAAGCCTTCTCATGGATTCATGAATTTAAGAATTACTATGCAGTAAAAGCATGTCCTAATCCTGCTATTCTTCAAATTATGAAAGAAGAAGGCTTCGGAGCAGATTGTTCATCTTACCCAGAATTACTTCTAGCACAAAAGGTTGGTATCACAGGTGAAGATATTATGTTCACCAGTAATGATACCCCATCTTCAGAGTTTATAGCTGCAAAAAAAATGAATGCTGTTATTAACCTTGATGACATCACCCATATTGAAACACTTTATAAGAGTGCTGGTATGCCAGAATTAATCTCATTTCGTTATAACCCTGGTCCAGAGAGGACAGGGAATGCCATTATTGGAAACCCAATAGAGGCAAAATATGGGGTGAGAACCGATCAATTGGTTGAGTGTTATGTTAAAGCGAAAGCACTCGGGGCAACTCGCTTTGCCCTCCATACAATGGTTGCTTCAAATGAATTAGATGGCTCCTATATTGTAGAGACAGCAAGAATGCTCTTTACCCAAGCTCTTCGCATCTATGAAGAAACAGGTATCATCATTGAATTTGTTAACCTAGGAGGAGGAATTGGAATTCCTTATAGACCTAGTGAACAAGCAATGGATTTTGATATGGTCAGTAGTGGAATTAAAAATATCTATGAGGAAATGATTAAAGGGACAGCCCTTGATCCACTAAGAATAGTTTTTGAATGTGGGAGAATGGCAAGTGGCCCATTTGGCTACCTTGTTTCAAAAGTACTCCATGTTACAAGTAAATACAAAGAATATGTGGGACTCGATGCAAGTATGGCAAACCTTATGAGACCAGCCTTATATGGCTCTTATCATCACATAACAGTAGTGAACAAAGAAGATGAAGAGGCAGACCACCTTTATGATGTCACAGGAAGTTTGTGTGAGAATAACGATAAATTTGCAATCGATCGAGCACTTCCAGAAGTAGAAATAGGGGATGTTGTTGTAATCCATGATACTGGGGCACACGGCCACTCCATGGGATTCAATTATAACAGTAAACTTAGATCTGCTGAATACCTTCTTAAAGAAGATAAGAGTGTTCAATTGATTAGAAGAGCTGAAACAATTGATGATCTATTTGCGACTTTAAATTATTAAGAAACTTAAATGAGGGGAAGATTTTGCAACATATCTATACACAGAGAGTCTACTATAGCGACACCGATGCAGGTGGTATCATGTATCATGCTCGGTATCTCGATTTCGCAGAACATGCAAGAACAGAATTTGTTCGAGAAGTAGCCTCTCTTCATAATAAAGAAACTCCCCTGTTACAAGCTAATGAGGTGGGTTTTGTGGTAAAAAGCATTCATGTTGAGTACCACAGTCCCTCTTTTTTAGATGACTTTCTCACCGTAAAAAGTAGCGTTACTCAATTAAAACGCTTTAGTATTACATTAAGACAATCAATCTTTAGAGATGAAATAGAAGTTGCAACTCTCATAGTGAGAGCTGCAGCTGTCAGTTTAAAAACGTATAAAGTTATCCCCTTAGAATCTTGGTTTAGTGAATCCTTAGGGGAATATATGACTCCTAAGGAGCAATAGTAGGGGTGACCTCTATCACAACATCTATTGAAGCAGATCCTAGGGCAATACTACTCTCCTTTTTTACTACCACCACATCATAACGAGTTGTTCCCCCAAGGGCACTGTTCACACTTAAGACGTGAGAAGTTGAACTTGGATCAACGACTCCATCAACATACCAGATGTAATTGTAGGCACTTTCATCATCTCCACTAGGAGTTGTTATCGAGTAGGTAAGACTCAATTCTTGCCCAACGGTGAGGGTTCCTGCAGTTCTAGTGATAGAGCCCATTACTGGAGGGAATCTATTATCGGTGATGGTCAAATTCACTCCATTAATAATTTTACCAATAACAAGATTAATATTGGCACTACTACTTGTTCCTGCAATGATCCGAACACTTTCACTAAAACCGGCTATTCGTACTCCTTGACTCATTAATGAAGCTTCAACTCGATAGAATCCAGCTGCTAGAGTTGCACTCAAACTTCCATCTCCATTACTCATATCACTTGCTACAGTTGTTCCACTTACTTCACCATTACTTTCATCATAGATTGTAACACTAAATGTGCTAGTCGTTTCTACTTGAGAACTCTCCCATTCAAAGGTGAGGCTTAGTGTACCATCACCTGCTACTTCTACTAAAGGTAGGTCAATTGTGTTTTGATTTTTCACAATATAGGTAGAGACTTCTCCACTAGCGATAACTTTATTAGAACTGTTGTGCGCTGATGCACTAAAAGTCCAATTACCTACCAAAAGATTGTTAAAAGTAATTGATGAGTTTGAACTCGTTGTTGAAGAAAGTGTTACTCCATTAGGACCAACTCCACTAATTGTGTAACTAGTGATATCGAGGGCTGAAGCATCTGGTAAGATTGTCCTACTTAATAACCTTTCTTCGGCTGCTAGCCTTATTGTAACAGAACCTCGTGATGTTAAAGACTCTTGATCACATCCTACAAAAGAGAAAGTAATCATGGAGATAAGGGTTAAGAGAAGAAGTGAGTTAAAAACGTGTTTCATATAATCCTCCTAGTAATAGTTGTCAGCTAGTAATTGTGTTCTGACATGCTTATTACGGAAGAGAAACTTTTTTTGCTTCTAATTACTAAGAGTTTTTATAACATGGTGGGCAAGGGTGAGACCAAATAAGCCTGTAACGGTTGAAAGAGAACCAAGAACTCTTCTTTCTCTTCCCTTTTCTAGGAGTTGTTCATTTAGTGATGGCTCTATTTCTTCATTAGCTTCTTTATACTCATACTCTACTTTTTCACTTGAAAACACAGCATCAATTCCTCGACCAACTCCTCTTCTCTTTAAACGATTTCTCACAGTTTTAGCTAGGCTACATGTGTGAGTGTCCATAAGATCGGCAATCTGGATATTAGTTGCTTCTTTTTTAAGAGCTGCCCCCATCGAACTTATGCACCTAATATTATGGGTATATGCATATTCTAATAGAGCTACTTTTGGGTTAAGAGAATCTATTGCATCGATAAGAAAATCTGATCGTTCACTACATATTTCATCAAAAGTCTCCTCTTGGGCAAAGAGGGGAAAGACTCTTACATTGCACTTACTATTAATATCTAATATTCTCTTCTTTGCTACATCTACTTTTAATTCCCCAATAGTTGAGTTAAGGGCAAAGAGTTGTCTATTTATATTAGTTATTCCTACTGTATCAAAGTCTACTAGGGTAAACGTTTCAATTCCACTACGAGCAAGGGCTTCAAGGGCATATGAACCCACAGCCCCAAGGCCAACAATAATGATGTGAGAATCTTGTAATGTTTTAAACTTTTTTTCACCGATTAATCGATGAGTTCTGGAAAATTGAGGATAACTCATGCATCTGCTCCACTAAAATAGTATGTGCAATATTTTTTTTATCCTCATACCAGCGATAGTGGTCTTGAAGAAGCTTTTCATATTGATGTTCATTATCCCTAGTATAATCAGTTTCTAAAAGGATGGGAATATTTAGCTCATCTATTCTTCTATTTAGCTTCATCTCTTTTTGCCACACTCGTGGTCCTATACAGACATATACCCCTTTATTAAAAAGTTCATGTGCTGTCTCTACACTCCCAGTATAGTGATGGATAATCATAGTGATCTTTCCTTTACCTAAAGTAAAGATTTCTTCCATCAACTCAAAGGAGGCATTGACATGAAACACTATTGGTCTTTTATAGAAGATAGCAAGGGAGGTGAGTGAGTGTACTACTTCAAGTTGTTTCTCTAATGAAACAAGAGAAATGAGATTCTTATCGATTCCTACTTCCCCAATATAACCTAGAGAATCTATTTTTAGGTGACGCTCAATAATTTGTATAATGTCATCACTATTCTCTTCATAGAGATACCCATACCCATGATAGTGCCTTTTATCTTGTTTATAGAGGGGATATTCAGAGACACGAGTTGTTGCATACCAATAAGTATCTATATTAGAAGAGTCAAAGGGGAGGGTGATGTGGCGATGGAAATCAATCATATACATTGATTCTATAAATAGAGACTCCCTTTAGCAAGAGTTATATCTTCCCCTTTTTCTTTATCTCCATCTTTGATACACTACACCCCTTAAAGGAGGCTGTAATAGCATGCCAGTATTTATTAGAAACTTTTCACTTTCTCATATTGTCAAAGAGGGACAACTCGACTCAGAAATATTAATGGATTTATATAAGAATTCTGCATGGCGTCATGCTCATGGAGCTATGTATATGGTGAATGAAGGGAAAAACAATCTACAGTTTATTTTTAGAGCAATTAAAGAGGGCGAAGATATTCGTATCCTAGGTACCGATACCCATTACAGAGGAAAGTGCATATGGAATGCCCTCCCATTCTTTAATATGACAGATAAAGAAGCTGATGTGTTATCAGCAACTATAGCAATAACCAATAATGACCAAAGTGCAGTATGTGTAACTCATCTCATGAATGCAGCAGTTCTCCCTGAACTAGAGCAAGGGGCAACTATTGAAATGCAAGTGGTTGGATTTCCCCTCCTTATTGAAAGCTATGAAAGTAGGGAAGATTTTGAAAAAACTTATACAAGTGAAGATGAATCATCTCCTTGGCCCCTATTGATGGGAGATCAAAAGATTCTTCCCTTAAATTTCATGCTTGCACATGATCCTGACATTAGTGAAGAGAAAAGAGCTCAACAAGAAAATACAGATGTAATACTTCTTGCTTCTGTTGTCCTTGATGTAGAGCGAAAAGAGGGGTTGAAGGATGGCACCTACTTTAATGTAGCTACTGTTATGTGTGAATTTGGCCACTTAGAACTCATCTATAGTGATGAAATGGTCACTAGTGAAGTAAAGAAAGGATCGTATATCGTCTGTAGTGCAATTCTTCATGCAGATGTAGCCCTTGGAGAGTATGAGAACTGGGTTGAATAATACCCATAAACAAAGACACCTCCCAAAAGGGAGGTATCGACGTATAGTATGGGTGGTCGTGTTTCGTTAAAACCTTTTTGTATACGAATGGCAGTAAGGAGTAGAACCCTTATTCGTATAGTAATCTTGATGGTAATCTTCAGCTTCATAAAACACTTTTCTTGGCCTTACTTGAGTTGCTATCTTATATCCTTTATCTTCAAGGATCGTTAAGAGCTTTATTGCTGAGTCATACTCATTTCTACTTCCATAAAAAATTGCTGATAAATACTGGTTACCAATGTCAGGACCTTGCCCATTAGCTTGGGTTGGGTCGTGAATCTCTAAGAAATACTTGGTAATCTCTTCATAAGAGATTTCAAGAGGATTATAGAGGACCTCTACTGCTTCTAAGTGCCCTGTTGAATGGGTGAGTACTTCTTGATAAGTGGGGTTTATAGTAGAACCACCACTGTATCCACTTTTTACATCATATACCCCATCTAAACTTTCCATAAGGTATTCAACTCCCCAAAAACATCCCCCTGCAAAGACGGCTCTTGCAACAGGAGGGCCACTTCTAAAATCCATGCTAATTGAATTAACACAGTGTCTTGTATTTTTGTCAGTAAATCCTTCATTAAGAAATACGTGTCCTAGGTGTCCACCGCAGGTGGAACAGACAATTTCAGTCCTTAATCCATCAGGATCTGCATGGCGAGTAACGGCGCCTGGAAGCTCATCATCAAAGCTAGGCCAACCACAATTTGAGTCGAATTTATCATCACTCACATAGAGTGGGGCATCACAAAGTTGACAGTAGTAGGTACCTACTTCTTTATTATCAGTATATTCCCCTACAAACGCCCTTTCTGTCCCTTTTTGTAGTATCACATATGCCTCTTTGGCAGTTAATTCATTCTTTAACTCATCGCTAAGAGGAACAAATGGATATTTCTTTTCTAGTGATTCATTCATCGTAACCTCACTTACGTCCCCTTTCTCTTTTACCTCTTTTTTTCCTGAAGCAAAAAGAATAAAAGGTAGACTTAATAACAGTAGCATAAAAAATAATTTTTGGTGTGTATTGCTCATAAACATCCTTTTCATAATGAAAACATCTTCATAATTTCACACGCACCACCATACTTATTACTACTAACATAAGCATTCTCGAATAAATCGGCTAGATATACTCTCCTCTTTACGGATAACGATTTTTCATTATAATAAAAAACCTGAGGTGAAAAATTATGAATAAAAGACTCTACCATCTTTATTGCCGAGTATTTCAAACAACACTTTTCCTTGTAAGTCCACTTCTCCCTTATAAAAAACAGCGACTTATTACAGGAGCAAGGTCTATTCTTACCCTTCCTGCAATTATTAAAGAATCTCACAAACAACACATATGTATCATTAGTGATACACATGTAATTACCCTCCCTATCGTGCAAGAGCTATTAATAGAGCTCCAAAAAGAAAACATACACTATTCGATCTTTGATGAGGTGCCCCCTAATCCTACAGTTGCTTCTATAGAGAAAGCAAAGATATTCTATAGTGAACAAAAGTGTGACTCTTTAGTTGCCATCGGGGGAGGCTCTAGCATAGATAGCGCCAAAGCCCTTGGAGCACTGATTGCTTATCCAAAGAAATCCCTTTACCAAATGAAAGGGATCTTGAAAGTCCATAGGGCTATCCCATTTCTTATTGCAATTCCGAGTACTGCTGGAACTGGTAGTGAAGCCACAGTTGCTGCAGTAGTAACAGACCCTTCCCTCAAAGAAAAGTATGCCATAAATTCATTTCCTCTGATTCCTAAAGTTGCAATACTCGACTCTGAACTTACCCGAACTCTTCCTTTACACCTAACGAGCACAACAGCAATGGATGCCCTCACGCATGCTATTGAAGCATATATTGGAAATAGTAGTACTCTCTATTCAAGAAAAGCAAGTATTGATGCGACTACTATTATTTTTAACGAAATCGAAAAAGTCCATAAGGATGTGAATCTTGATTCTAGTCGTCAAAAACTCCTCATTGCCTCCTATAGGGGAGGGGAAGCCTTTACTCGTAGCTATGTAGGGAATGTTCACGCCCTCTCTCATCCACTTACTGCTTATTACGGTATCGCCCATGGCCTCGCAAATGCAGTCACTCTTCCCCATGTCCTCATCTTTTACGGAACAAAAGCTCATAAAAAACTTGCCTCCCTAGCAAGAGAAGCTCATATCATAGAGAAAGGTAAAAGCGATGAAGAGACTGCTACTCTTTTCATAGAAAAAATTAGAGCGTTAAATAAAGCTCTAGATATAAAAGAAGGCTTTAAGGAGATTAGAGAAGAAGATCTAGGAGCATTAATTCATCACGCTTTAGGGGAAGCTAATCCACTCTATCCAGTACCAGTAATCTTTGATGAAGATGATTGTAGGACGATATACCATAATTTAATGAAATAAATAAAAAGAGGGACAAGCGATATACACCTGTCCCGTCTTTAACACGAATGTTAGCAATTAGCCAAGTAATAGTTTTAAGAGGAGAAGAACTGCAATAACAACCATTGTAGGACTGATTTCTTTTGCTTTCTTGGTAAAGAGTTTTAATAAGATCCAGCTTAATGCACCATACATAATACCATTAGCGATAGAATATGTGGTTACCATAAAGAGGATAGTAAGGAAAGCAGGAACTGCTTCTGTTGTCTCTTCAAAGTCAATATCTTTTACAGGTGAAATCATGAATAACCCTACGAGAACAAGGGCTGGAGATGTTGCAGCACCTGGAATTGAAATAAACAGAGGAGCAAAGAAGAGGGAAAGGAGGAAAAGAACAGCAACTGTTAAACTTGTTAAACCAGTTCTACCACCTTCACTTACACCAGCAGAAGATTCTACATATGTAGTAACAGTAGAAGTACCAAGCATAGCACCAACTGTGGTCCCAATTGCATCAGCAAATAATGCTTCTTTACATTTAGGAATAGATCCATCAGCATTTAAGATGTCTGCTTTTGTAGCACATCCAATTAATGTTCCAACTGTATCGAACATATCAACAAAGAGGAATGTAAATACGATGATGACCATGTCGATAGTAAAAACAGAAGCAAAGTCAAACTTAAAGAATGTAGGAGCCAAAGAAGGAGGAAGGTAAGAGCCACCACCGTAAGAGGTAACACCAAAAGGAATACCAACGAGTGTCGTTAAAATAATTCCAATTAAAAGAGCCCCTTTTACTTTGTAAGCTACAAGAATACTTGTGATGACAAGTCCAATCATTGCAACAAGGGCAGCACCTTTAGTGATATCCCCTAATTCAACTAACGTAGCACCATCTACAACAATTCCTGCGTTTTGAAGTCCAATAAATGCAATAAATAATCCAATACCAACACTTATTGCCCGTTTCATATTCATTGGAATTGAGTTAACTATTGCTTCACGAATATTAAATGCAGTAAGAGCTATGAAGATAATACCTTCAATAAAAACTGCAGTTAATGCTTGTTGCCATGAATAGCCCATGGTAAATACAACTGTGTACACGAAAAATGCATTAAGTCCCATTCCTGGAGCTAGTGCAAAAGGGAGGTTGGCTAAAAACGCCATGACAAGAGTAGCAATAGCAGCAGATAGAGCGGTAGCTGTAAATACTGCACCGAAATCCATACCCGCTTCACTTAGCATGAGAGGGTTAACAATCAAGATGTAAGCCATTGTTAAAAATGTTGTTACACCAGCGAGCACCTCTGTTTTTACAGAAGTTTTGTGCTCTTTGAGCTTAAAAAACTTTTCCATCTATTAGTTCTCCTTGTTTGATGATATCCTATTTTACACACTAGTTTTCAATTTGTACAGAAAAACTCACAAATAAAAGTTGAAATTGAGTATATATTGAAAAAATAGAGTCAAATATTCTCATTTAATAAAATTAATAGTTCCTTTATGATGTTTTCATTAATAATTGTGCTCTAAACTTAACAACTACACCTATATTTAGTTATTCACAAAAGCAGCCATTGCTTTCCTCAATACCTCAATTTTTTCATTAAGTTGTTTGATATTAGTATTCACACTCACGATATCTTTTGCAAGATTGAGGAAATCTTCCCCCGAGCTATAGCCTGCAAGGGTGACAAGTTCATTAATTTGGTCATATGTGTTGGAAAAAGTCCCCTTTATAGAGGTTATCTCTTCCTTAAGCAAATTGTTTTCACTTACGAGGAGATCACTTCTCGTTTGTAATGCGTTTATTTTCACCTCCGTACTATCAATTTCCATTACTAACGTTTGTATTGTCTCTTCTGTGTCAGCTTTATAGAGATTAAATTCATCTAGGCCAACACTTGAAGTACAAGAGATAAATAACACAGATAGTAGTAGTACTACTAAACATAAAAATAAAGTCC
>SABI01000427.1 GCA_009929055.1 Spirochaetia bacterium
TTAGTATGCTATGTCTATTTTCTTTGTTCTTTGGTACTACGGCAAACCTTTTATTGAATTCAGGAATGAACTTCTCTTCAAGATACTTGTTAGCTTCTGCTCTGGTTGTTATTTTATGGAACCTTAACGCTTTAACTAATCTATCTTGTAATGTCTTGTTTGCTCTTTCTATTCTTCCTTTAGCTTCTGGAGAGTTAGCCATGATCATATTTATGCCTAATTCTTTATTTGCTCTCTGAAATTGAGTAATCAGGTCCTTGTTATCTTCTGCTGACTTGTGATTTATCTTATACGTAGAGAACTTATCAAGATATATACTTCTAGGTATTCCGTTCTTTTCAATGTACTTTATCCAGAACTTAAATACTGCTATTACTCCTTCATTCTTATCAAATACTCCATGAGATATCTTTCCTGTAGCATCATCTATTGATAACAGCAAGCACGACTCTTCTTCACCAAACCATTTATGATAACTTCCATCAAATTGTTGCATTTCTCCATAGCTATCCTTTCTTTCTCTCCATTCATGATGCTTTTCTTGCTTTCTATTCTTAGAAGTCCATATTCCTTCTTTAATCATCATTAATCTCAGCGTTTCTTTGTTCACCACCACCTTATTATATTCTAATAGATATTCAGAGGCGAGAGTCGGTCCGAAACGCCTATACTGATTGTGTATTAAATACTTAATGGTGTTTTCCTTTTCTCTACTCATCTTTCTATTACTAGGCCTTCCTCTACTTTTGTGAACAATTCCTTTAGGTCCTAATAGTAGAACCATTGATTTCATTCTCCTCACTTGTCTTGTAGATAGATTCAAGTAAGAGCTGGCTACTGTTCCATTGATCTTGTTTTCTATTAAATCATTGATAGTTCCTAATCTTCTAACTTCCTTTTTTGTCATAGTAATTGTTTCTTTTTCTTTCATGCATATATATATTATTGTTATTAATACATATATACATTAAAAGTTGTTACTAGGACATTTCTATCTTGCTCTAGGTAGGACATTATCATATTGCCACTACATAGACGTACTTCTTCTTGACAAGGAATATGAAAATAAAGTACTATTATCTTAATGGAAAATAAGAAAATCATTAATTCATTGTATTTCTTCTTTTGGAACTCAACATGTTGAGGATTTTATTGTTTTCTGAAGCGCAATGTTTCTTAATCCTCAATAATACGTTGAGGTTTTTTATTTATCCCGAAAGGATCTTTTATAAAGAGATTCTTCCGGGCTAAATAACGCCCACATGGTTCTTTGAAATTAAAGGAGGCACATTGAATGTATGTTAATGATCTCAATTATGAGATAAAACAAAGAGCTTTAATTCAAAATGAAATTGAAGCTAGTATAGACGACTGGATAAAAAGTAATTGGGGAATTGAAGGTTTCTCAAGAAAAATAAAGGAATATCTTTCTTTAAAAGAAGATGGTGTTTATGGCGCCCTGTGCAGACAAATTGCTACAAATAGGATAGAAGATTTATCTTTCTATGCTACATCAAGAGAGATTGGAATTGAACCAATATCCATCACTTTTGAAAGCGACTCATTTAGCACAGTAAACCAAGACAAAATTAGCCTTTTAAAGAGGCCTATTATTACAGGTTATGACAAAAAAGGTAATCCTATTATTCAAAAAAAGAAACTTATAGATTTTCCAAAGGAAGGAACAATACTTAAGTCTATAGATGTTTTAGGCAAATCATTGCCCGAATATCATAGATTAATTAGGCAGTCTATTTTGCCCAACTACAAAGAAGCAGATATTGGAGAATTCTTCAACTACTGCTTAAGAGAGGCAAAAAATAAACCAGATCATGTCTATGAAAAAGTTGGTCATATAGC
>SABI01000428.1 GCA_009929055.1 Spirochaetia bacterium
TTCCAGCACCATTATTACTTGTAGTATTATATCCTGAAGCTCTCAAGGTGGATTCCACAGCTTTGTTCACTGCATAGTATTGGTGATAAGCAGCCAGCTTCTTGATAGTCTTGATAGTGACAATGCCAGTATCCAAATCTTCATGTTTAGTGCTTTCAAAGACGATGAAGTGCCTGATAAGGTCTAGAAGGGTCTGTTTGTTCAGCATCCCTTGGATAAGTGTTTCTAGCTGGCCTATAAGGTGGGATGCTTCATTTCTTCCATCTGAAGATTTCCAAGCCATGAATCTTGTTATCCCTGACGAGAGTGTGCCTGCTCTTGCTTCTAAGCCATCTGAGATGATCAGAAAGGCGTTATACGTAAACAGTGAAGGAATTACGGCTTTATAGGTCTGAAGCTGTCTGTAGGCCGAGGGTATAGTTGCGTTTTCATCGACTGCATTTTTAAGCTCCATAACTACAAGAGGTAAGCCGTTGACGAAGAGGATTACATCGGGTCTTTTGTTTACATTGTTTTCAGATACGGTAAATTGGTTCACTACCAGAAACTCATTATTCTCAGGATGATCAAAGTCGATTAGCCAAATCAGATCACCTCTTTCATGACCATCTTTCTGATAGGTGACTTTTATACCCTCAGTCAACATCCTGTGAAAGGTCTCATTATTTGCAATCAGGTCTGGGGCGTTGATCCTAAGGAGTTCCTTGAAGGCAGATTCATGAACGGAAGAGGGAAGAGAGTTGTTTAACCGCTGTATAGCAGATTTGACTTTGTCATGGAGAATTACTTCACTAAAGGAGGTTCGTTGTGGAGTTGATGAATCAGGAGCAATATCAGGGCCATAGAGGTATTCGTACCCTAAGTTCTCAAGGAGTTGGATGGTGAAATCTTCTATTTCGTTTTCAGATATATGGCTCATGATAAACTCCTATTCTTTAGAACTCTACTCGAACTTCACCAGACATGAGTTTGGGGAGTAGTGTATCTCTCTGTGCTTGTAATAGTTGAATTTGATTTTGGTTGTGAAAAATTTTTTCAAAACAAGGATTAACTGCATTATGGAAATCTATTAATACTTCTTCTGGGGGCTTAATACCTTTAATTCTTGAAAAATCACCAGTATTCAAGTTAAGAGTTGCAGTCCCTCCACTCGCCATTGCATGGAGTAGGTCATAATAAGATTTCATAAGAAGATATAAGAAATATCTATAATGATCTTTATTTGGTATGATTGAGTTTATCTGTTGATTCGTTTGGCTAGGCCTAGAGGTCATAGAAACCAAACCAACTGTTGCTATGCAACTAACACAAATAGATCCTTTAGGAATTGTTTTCTTATCCTGGCTAAGTTGACCTTCGAAGGATAAATTATCAGTTGTAGAAAGAATAAAAACTTGTTGATGCATATCAGGTATCTTAATAAAAGGGATATCATTGTTAAAATATTCTAACTTTTTTTTGGAGGGAGTTTTTCCACAAATAATTTTACCAAATGTTGATAACTCAACTTCCTCCCAATCATCCTCAGCCTCTTCAATAAACCACTGCCTGAACAGCGTCTCTGCCATTGCTTCAAGAGTTTGATTCTGTCGATGGAGGAGATCAATCTTATCATCAAGACTTGATAATACCCCTGCGATAGCTTTTTGTTCGGGGAGGGTTGGCAACATAAAATTGTATGATTTTATTGCTTCCTTATCACCTCTAGGCATTTTAGCACCTCTTGAGGTTAAGACTGTAAATTCAGTAAATTCAGGGCTACAAAGCAAAAAATATAAAAACATATTATCTATGACTGAAGAGGATATAATTCTGAATACCAAGACATCGGCGGATACTGTACCATCAAAAGTGCTATAC
>SABI01000429.1 GCA_009929055.1 Spirochaetia bacterium
TAACGGGGACCTTGCAGTAGTTACATCTAGTCATGGGACCTCTTTAGCAAACGTTATTAAATTAGATAAAGATATGGTTTCTCTTCAAGTGTTTACTGGTGGTAGGGGAGTCTCTACTGGAGATAAAGTTCGTTTCTTAGGCTATCCAATGAGAGTTTCCTATACAGAGGATCTTCTTGGAAGAATCTTTACAGGCTCTGGTGTCCCACGCGACAATGGACCAGAACTTACTGAGAATATGATTGATATCGGGGGCCCTGCTGTTAACCCAGCAAAACGAATTATTCCAAGAAATATGATTCGTACAGGGATTCCAATGATTGATGTCTTTAACACCCTCGTTGAATCACAAAAACTTCCTATCTTTAGTGTCTCTGGAGAACCTTACAATGAGGTCCTTGCCCGTATTGCGATGCAAGCTGAAGTTGACCTCATTATTCTTGGTGGAATGGGATTGAAATATGACGACTATCTCTTCTTTAAAGACACCTTAGAAAAAAGTGGAGCTATGAGTAGAACGATCTTCTTTGTCCACACAGCGAGTGACCCAACAGTTGAATGTTTATTAGTTCCAGATATTTCCCTTGCTGTTGCAGAAAAATTTGCCCTTGATGGAAAGAAAGTCTTAGTACTCCTTACCGACATGACAAACTTTGCTGATGCAATGAAAGAAATAGCTATTACTATGGAACAAGTACCATCGAATAGAGGATATCCTGGAGACCTTTACTCTTCTCTTGCAGCCCGTTATGAAAAAGCGGTTGACTTTGAAGGGGCAGGAAGTCTTACTATTTTAGCTGTTACTACGATGCCTGGAGATGATGTAACCCACCCAGTACCTGACAATACAGGCTATATTACTGAAGGACAATACTACCTTAAAAACTCCCGAATTGAACCCTTTGGTTCATTATCTCGATTAAAACAACAAGTGAATAAAGATACACGAGATGACCATAGAGCCCTTATGGACGGAATGATTAAACTCTATGCTTCTTCTAAAGAATCGGTAGAGAAGAAATCGATGGGATTTCAGATGTCTGAGTGGGATGATAAACTCCTTACCTATGGGGAACTCTTTGAGTCAAAACTGATGGATTTATCGGTAAATATTCCACTAGAAGAGGCTCTCGACCTAGGATGGACCATCTTGAGTACTTGTTTTGAACCAAAAGAAACTGGTATGCGAAGTGAACTGGTCATCAAATATTGGCCTAAAAAAGCGTAATTGGAGTAATGAATGGCGAGTGTCAAACTTACTAAGAATGAACAGAAAAAACAAAAAGATCAACTCAAGCAATTTCAACGCTACCTTCCTACGTTGCAACTAAAGAAGCAACAACTACAAATGGTAATACGACAAATTGAGAGTGAAGTTGCTGAACTTCAAGTTGGTCAAAAGAAGATAGTCTCTGCTCTTCAATCTTGGGTTGCTGTATATAATGAAAACAAATTTTTTGATAAAAAACACTCTCTAGAACACCTTGTTATTATCGATAAAGTAATAAAAGAGAAAGGAAACATTGCAGGAGTTTCAATTCCAATATTCAAACAACTCACCTTTCAACCCCTTTCCTACAATGTTGATCATTATCCTCTATGGATTGATAAAGGAATTGATTCTCTTAAAGAGATAGAAAAAAACTATCCTAACGTAATTGAGAGAGTAGACAAATATGTTGAGTATTATAATAAACTTTCTCTTCCTGAACAGTTAATTGTTTTTAAAATGTTTGAAGAGATGGAAAAAGATACTCAAAATGAAATCTTAGAATATCATAATAAGGAAATAAAAAAATGAAGTGTCTATATTGTAAACAAGAGATAAATACAGATAAAGAGGAAAAAGAATTAAAG
>SABI01000430.1 GCA_009929055.1 Spirochaetia bacterium
ATAATTACTTTAAATTCTACATTAGATTTTTCTCTTTCAAACATACTTTATATCCCTTTTTACTATGCATACACATTATAACATCATTTCAATATTTTGCAACGATACTGTTATCGTTCCACTTATCGTTGCATTTCGCAACGATATAGATACGTATCGTTCCACAACGATTGAATCAATTTGGAAATTAAATGACATCAATTTTAAGGAATAAGAGGTTTTATGAGTATAACATGTTCCAAT
Organism: Spirochaetia bacterium; assembly: GCA_009929055.1. Classification (GTDB taxonomy): domain Bacteria; phylum Spirochaetota; class Spirochaetia; order Sphaerochaetales; family Sphaerochaetaceae; genus SABI01. The sequence goes on from SABI01000430.1 coordinate 244, forward strand.
GTTGTTTCTTTATGAGAGGGAAGGAGGTAATACTTCAATATGTTGAACACTCTAAAAGCTCCTATTGGAGCCATTTTGTAATTCATCCTGCTTCTCTAGCGGAACCTATTATTTAGGAATTAACAGGCTATAAACTAATTAAGCACCATTTCTTTCGAAAAGATGCTTAATAAAAGTGTGCCGAAGGGGGGACTTGAACCCCCACGCCCTTACGAGCAAGGGATTTTAAGTCCCTTGTGTCTACCAATTCCACCACTTCGGCCTTTTGCTATACTACATGGTTGAGGGTTATATAGTCAATGCAAGTTGAGAATAATTTTGTAAAATTTCTCCTCAAAATGAGTTTTATTTTTTGAGTAGTTTTATGTCTCTTCAAACTTCAAAAGAGCTTCTCTAGTTCTTGTTTGTTCTCTCATCTTTTATTACTATACTACTTAAATAAGGAGTACATGAGATGCTAACACCCTCCGATATAAGAGCTTTAGATGAAAATTTGCCATTTTGGAAAACATTAAGCGACGGAGAAAAGACAAATATTCTTCAAGGGACAATAAAATTTATCCATCAAAAAGGAGATATTGTTCATGAAGATAGAAATACATGTACTGGCTTATTAATGGTCACTAGTGGTCAACTCAGAGTCTATATCATAAGTGAGAGTGGTAAAGAGATTACCCTTTACAGACTTTTTGAAAGAGATGTATGTGTCCTTTCAGCATCTTGCTTAATTAGAAATATTACTTTTGATGTCCATATCATGGCAGAGAAAGAGACTACTATGCTCCGTATTGCTACTGATAGTTATAAAGAGGCAGGAAAAACTAATAGTGGTGTACTCGATTTTACAAATGAATTAGTTTCTTCTAGATTTAGTGATGTGATGTGGGTTGTAGAACAAATAGTCTTTATGAGTTTCGATAAACGCCTAGCAATGCAGTTGTTAGAACTTTCTTCAATAAATGAATCAGATGCCTTTGCTATCACTCATGATCAAATAGCAAGGGATTTAGGGACAGCTAGAGAGGTGGTAACACGAATGCTCTCTCGCTTTAGCGAAGAAAAATTAGTCGCTTTAAGTAGAGGAGGCATCACAATCACTGATCGTAATGCCCTCTATGATTTAACTTGAAAGAAATTACATCTCTAACATCTTTTTAACCATCGACTCGTTCCTTACTCCTACTTCTTTGCTGGTTATTTGACCATCTTTAAAACTCATCATCGTAGGAATGCTCATAATTTGGTATTCATATGAAAGATTAGGGTTAGTATCTACATCGACTTTACAGATTTTCCCCCCCTTACCATCAAGGTCTCTATCGAGGGCATCAAGGATTTCTCCTTGTATTCTACAAGGTCCGCACCACGCTGCCCAAAAATCGACAACAACTGGAACTGTTGATTCTAATACTTCTTTCTTAAATGTCTCTTCTGTTACATGAACGATCATCTCTCTATCTCCTGAATGAGTGTCTAATTTTTAATTAGCACTCTATTTTATGTTTATTTCTTCCCTATCTTACTGTATTCACTGCTTCATGGTATGTAACTATGTCACAATTGATGAGTGAAATTAGGGTTGACTTATTTAGTAATGATTACTATTAT
>SABI01000085.1 GCA_009929055.1 Spirochaetia bacterium
CTCTTATATATGGTGATTTTTGTTAATGCGGTAAATATTAGTGATGGACTTGATGGACTTGCTACAAGCGTCTCTTTAAGTCCCCTCTTTTTACTTTTTACTGTTGCCGCTTTATTTGCGAGTTCTACCCTTATTATTCCAACTCAAACTATCATCGCTCCTGGAGCGATGAATTTAGTGATCGTGATAGGGAGTGTCATTGGTTCTCTCTTAGCATTTTTATGGTTTAACGGCTATAAAGCAACTCTTTTTATGGGAGATATTGGCTCTCACGCAATTGGTGCCCTAATTGGAATGAGTGCCCTTTTAATGAAAGTAGAATTTATTGTAGCTGTGGGATCAGGGATGTTATTACTTAGCCTTCTTTCATCATTTATCCAGATAGTTTCAATTAGATTATTTAATAAAAAGGTGTTTTTACTAGCACCTTTACATCATCACTATGAACAAAAGGGGGTTCAAGAAGGGAAAATCGTTACAAGGTTCTATATAGTAAGTCTCATTCTTTCTCTCATAGCAATGCTCTTTTTTGCATATAAATACCGATAACCCTTCTTATTCTGTATGGATTATTCTGACAGACACGAAATCCAGTATACATCCTCTTTGTCAACTTCTCCTGTAAAAAGTGAGATTAACCTCTCTTCGTTTTTATTTGTTTGTACAATTATTATTTTAGTCCTCATGGGTCTCATTACCCTCTATAGTGCTTCCTATGATGAAGCTCTTCGTATTGGCAGAGATAGTAGTTATTTCTTTATGAGGCAACTCGTCTTTGCCCTCTTGGGGTTTATCTCTTTTAAGGTTATCTCCATGGTTCCCCTCATCTTTATTAAAAAAGCAACAACTCCACTATTAGCCATTTCTCTCCTGTTTATGATACTCACCATTTTTACCCCATTAGGGATTGAGAAAGGGGGGGCAAAAAGGTGGCTAGGGCTTGGCCCACTTCCCTCTTTTCAACCAAGTGAATTGTTGAAAGTAGCTATCATTCTTTTTATCGCACATATAATCTCTTCGAGTAAGAATAAAAAAAGGGCATTATATGTTAGTTTAATTCTTATTTTCATCTCCTTTTTGTTAATTGTTGCCCAAAAAGATTACTCAACAGCTCTTGTCTTTATGAGTGTGAGTTTACTCGTTGGCATTGTTGGAGGGCTCAGTTTCTTCCTTTTTGCCTCTATTGCCCTCATATTTAGCATTCCAGCCCTTATTTTCCTCCTTATCGAACCCTATAGAATTAAAAGGGTGGTAAGTTTCCTTTTTCCATCCATTGACCCAACTGGAATGAACTACCAGGTAACAAAGTCATTAGAGGCTATTAAGAGTGGGGGGCTATTTGGAAAAGGATTAGGGCAGGGGCTCTATAAATTAGGGATAATCCCTGAAGTTCATAGTGATTTTATTTTTGCCTCTTTTGGAGAAGAGATGGGCTTAATAGGAATTATTTTCCTTTTACTCTTGTTGATATTTTTTACCTATATGGGGCTACACATCGCAATAAAAGAACACTCTGGTGATATGTTCATCTCTCTTACCTCTTTTGGCATTACGATGATGATTATAGTTAGTGCAATTATTAATATTGCCGTTGTTACTTCACTCCTTCCCCCTACAGGAATTCCTTTCCCTTTTTTCAGTCAAGGGGGGACAAATTTGTTTGTCATCATTAGTGAATGTGGCCTTTTGTATAGGTGCATGAAAGAACAGGAGAGAAGGGGGGAATCATGGTAGATAATGCATACTCTGTAGGTATTGATTATGATTCCTACCGAAGAGATAAAGATTTTTACCAACCACTATCCTATAGTGCCTCTTTAACAAAAAAATTACCTATTTCTTATCTGATTATGTTAATAGGTATAGGGGCACTTCTTTTTACCTCTCTTTGGCTTTATACTCTCACCACTATCCCCTATTTTGATATTAAAGAGGTGAATATTCTTACCCTCAATGATGAGATGATCCCACCATCAGTTAGCACCCTTTTAGAGAAAAGTATCGTAGGTGAATCTTATTACTCTCCAATTAAAAGAAGGGTAAGAGTGTTGTTAAACAATACCCCCCTTATAGAGAGTTTTTCTATTCAAAGAGGAAAAGATTTTTCCTTAGAGGTTAATCTCTCTCTACAACAAGTAGATGCTTTATTTGAATTTAGAGATTCTGTGACAAAGGAATCCTCCTTTATTGGTCAGACCAATAGCGACTTTGTAGAATTAAATTTAACCGATGTTAATTTTTTTAAAAAAGATAGAGTCCACATTACAAGTTCAATTGTATTACAGGAACAGGAGCGCAAAGACCTCGTTGAGGTAATAGAGAATTATAGTGTGGTAATTGAGGATTCTTATACCAAAAAAGTGCCACCTTTAGAAATTTATTTCCCCACTTCTCGTCTTACTCTAAGAATTAGAGAGAGTATGAGTTATGCACGCTTGCACTATGTGCTACAATTAATTAGACTAGAGCGTGAAAAGAGTCAAATAACAAATATTTCTCTCCATTCAAAGGTGTGTTATGATGTATATCAACATACCCTTATTATGGAATGACGGAGGTAAATCTTGAGCTTAGACAGAGTCATGGTAGGATTAGACATCGGTAGCTCATGGGTACGAGCGGTCATTTGCACAATTGACAGTGATGGTAACTTGATGGTTGATAGTGTGTGTGAACGCCCTAGTGAAGGGATTCGCCAAGGGGTGATTGTTAACATTGAGCAAACTATTAAAACTATCACTAGTGTAATTAGTGAAGCAGAACTTCAAGCTGGAGCTGATGTTTCCTCTGTGATTATTGGAGTAGGGGGAAATCATATAGAAGGAGTCCCCTCTCAGGGTGTCGTTGGTATCAATGCAAAGGACCAAGAGATTAACCGAGAAGATATATTTAGATCTTTAGAAGTTGCTCGAGCTTTTGAACTTCCCCTCGACAGAGAAATATTACACACCCTTGTTCAAGAATTTAAAGTTGATGGACGAGGTGGAATAAAAGACCCTATCGATATGTTAGGGCACCGATTAGAAAGCAAGGTTCTTATTGTGACAGCGAGCTCGAGTATCTGCCAAAATGCTCGTAAATGTATTCAAAGGGCCAATTTTCAAGTGCAGAGGCTCATTTCTCAACAAATTGCAGATGCTGAGTCAGTCCTTAGTCTTGAAGAAAAAGAGATGGGAACAATCCTTATTAACATAGGGGGCGGAACTACTAATATGGTTGCTTATACCAGTGGTGCTCCAGTATATACTGGTGGAATTCTTTTAGGAGGATCTCATGTCACGAATGATATTGCCTATTTACTTAATAAACCAAAAATAATTGCAGAAGAGGTAAAGCAACAATATGGCAATTGCCATATCCCTTCAGTTGATCCGCATGAAATGATTATTATCCCTCAGGTAGGGAACCTTCCTTCAATAAAAATGCCTAAAAAAGAATTAAGTAAAATTATTGAACCCAGAATGGCTGAAATATTTTCCCTTCTTCAAGTAGAGCTTGAAAAAAAAGGGGTAAGAGGCTCCTTTGGTGGAGGAGTTGTCCTCGTTGGAGGGGGCGCCCTCTTATCTGGAGCAACAGAACTAGCGAGTGAAATATTTAGGCTTCCCTCCCGTATTGGGTTCCCTGAAGCCCTTCATGGACTCGATAGGTCGTATATTAATCCTAAATATACTACAGTACTTGGACAGGTGATGAGTGAAGCAAAACGGATTAAAGACACCTCCTCATCAGCTAATAATGCTAAAAGAGATAAACATGCTCCTACATTTTCTAAGAAAGTGAAAGGATTTTTTCGTACCATTTTTTAATAGATAAGCGTATCGTTACGCTGGAGGATATAGTTCATGGATTTTGATATGCTTGAAGACTTATTACAAAACGAGCAAACTCCCCCCACAGATATAAAGGTGGTAGGGGTAGGTGGAGCTGGTGGAAACGCAGTAAACAGGATGATCTCGAGTGGTCTCAAAAAAGTTACCTTTGTTGCAATGAATACTGATATCCAGGCTCTTCAAAGATCGAATGCACAAATTCGACTCCCTTTAGGGAAGCAACTTACCGGCGGATTGGGTGCTGGAGGAATTCCTGAAGTAGGAGAAAAGGCCGCAATTGAGAGTAAGGAAGAGATTAAAGCATTACTTACTGGCACCGACATGGTATTTATCACAGCAGGGATGGGAGGGGGAACTGGTACCGGTGCTGCCTCTGTTATTGCTGAAATCAGCAAAGAACTAAATGCCCTCACTGTTGCAGTAGTAACCACACCTTTTGCCTTTGAAGGGAAAAAGAAGTTACAACTTGCCCTTGCTGGAATAGAAAAGCTTCGTAAGGCTGTAGATACCCTCATTTTAATTCCTAACCAATATTTATTAAACATTGTTGAAAACAATACCCCTATCAAAAAAGCCTTCTTATTAGCTGATGATGTTCTTCGTCAAGGAGTTCAAGGGATAAGTGAGCTCATTACCGAGCCTGGTGAGATAAATATTGACTTTGCCGATGTAAGGACCGTTATGAAAGGGAGAGGAGATGCCCTTATGGGTATTGGTATTGGAGAAGGGACAAGTAGAGCAGTAGATGCTGCTCGAAGTGCAATTAATAACCCTCTATTAGAAAATGCCCGAATCGACGGGGCAAAAAGTGTTTTAGTCAATCTCGCTGGAGGCGATGGTCTTACTCTACAAGAGTACCAAGATGTCGTTGAACTCATAACAGAAAACTGCGCAGAAGATGCCCTCATTATTGCAGGACAAGCCTACAACCCAGAACTTGGAGAGAAGATAAAAGTAACTGTTGTTGCAACAGGATTTGACCGCCAAGAAGAAAATTCCCAAGAGGAAGCTACTGTTCTCGAGTATAAGAGGAAAAAGTTTGAAGGACCAACTCTTGACCAAAAGGGGAAGATGGGACGAAGAGATGAAGAACATCAAAAAGGGGAAGAGGAAGTTATAACAGTAAACAGATGGCAAGATTTACAACAACAACTTGGAAATCGTAAAGATGAAAAAGATTATAGCTTTCCTGCAGTACTACGATACCAAAGGGGAGAAAAAGAGGACTAGCATACGGTGTTAAATAAAAAAAACACAATTCTATTTCTTGATTATAAAGAGTATCTAATGGTTGCCAAACGTGTATCAGAGGCAACCATTGATGTATATACTCGTCATGTCTATCACTTTCTCTTATTTTTAGAACAAGAAAAATTAGAAATTAGCACAGTAATGAGTGAATCTATTGCCTCTTTTTATTCCTCTAGTGATAAAACAAATAGAACCGTTGCTAAAGAATTAAGTGCTTTACGATCATTTTTCTCATACCTTATAGAAGACAATATTCGTACAGATAATCCCCTCGAGATATTTGAAAGTCCTAAAGTTGCCTCTTCTTTTTTTGAAAGTGTCACCTACGATGAAGTTGAAGCTATATTAGACGCTATAGATATCTCCACAAAGGATCCCCTATTCATACGAGATAAGGCTATGTTTGAACTTATCTACTCCTGTGGATTAAGGGTGAGTGAACTAATTCACCTACAGGTTGCAGATTACAGAGAGAAAGAAAGATTATTATTTGTTACAGGCAAAGGGGATGTTCAGCGACTAATTCCTGTGGGAGATATCTCTCACCAATTGTTACTTTTGTATATGAATCAGAGTAGAAACATCTTAATTGGTACCCATATTCATAATCACACGCTGTTTGTGGGGAGGCGGGGAAAAGGGTTAACACGGCAAGGAGTGTGGAAGCGCTTTACCCATTATTGCTCTATAGCCAACGTTGAAGCAAAAGTTCATACTTTAAGACACTCATTTGCTTCTCACCTTATCAGAGGGGGAGCCGATTTAAGGAGTGTACAAGAACTTCTTGGCCATAAAGATATTAGAACTACCCAAATATATATCCACAGTCAAAGTGAAGATATGTATCAACAATATAGGACATTTCATCCAGATGGGCAAAAGGATGACCTATGATACATAATAAGAGGATAGTAGAAGAGTATCTTTCATACCTTAGTCATATACGACGACTAAGCAAGCACACAATTATCTCTTATGGACATCACTTAGAACAATTCATTACCTTTCTTGATGAAAGAGAGGTGAACATAGGTGAAGTAGATTCTCTTATAGCGAGAAAATTCATCTCAACTCTTATTGTAAAAAAATTAGAAAAAGCAACAGTTAATAGTTATCTCGCTAGCATTAAGTCCCTCTACCACTACCTCATGAAGATGAAAAAAGTGACACATAACCCTTTTTCTTTATTGCAAAGTAACCCAAGAGTGAGAAAACTCCCTTCCTACCTTACCTTAGAAGAGGTGCACAGGCTTCTCTCCTACCAAGCGACAGATCCTATAACTCTAAGAGATATCACATTGTTTCACTTATTTTACGCTACTGGATGCAGGATGAGTGAAATACTTGGGATGAATTATAGAGATGTGAACGAGAATGAAGCTCGTATAAAAGTAGTGGGAAAGGGGAATAAAACACGATTCGTATTTCTTACCCCTAAAGCAACGAGTCTCTTATTAAAGCTCAAGGAGGGGAGGGATACATGGTTTTCCCTCTATCCATTAAAAGAAAAGAGAGATGGAGATGCAATTTTTTTAAGTGTTGGTGGAAAGCGGTTGTCGCCTTCGACCCTTCATAGTATCTTTGATAAGTATAGGATTAAACTAGGGCTGCATACTAAGTTTACACCCCACATGTTGCGCCATAGTTTTGCGACTCATTTAATAAATAATGAGTCACCCATACAGTTAGTGAGTGAGCTGCTAGGACATGCATCTCTTTCAACAACTCAAATATATACCCACATAACAACCGATAGGTTGAAAGAGGTATATACCAATTCACATCCACATGGAAGGAATAAAGATGGAAATACGAGGAACGACAATCATAGCGGTCAGGAGAGGGAATGAAGTTGCCATTGCAGGAGATGGGCAAGTAACAGCAGGAGACACTATCATGAAAGGGAATGCACGAAAGGTGCGAACCCTGATGGATGGAAAAGTAATTAGTGGATTCGCTGGTGCCACAGCTGATGCATTCACCCTCTATGAAGTTATTGAGAATAAATTAAAACAATACAATGGAGACCTTACTCGAAGTGCTGTAGAAATGGCTAAAGAGTGGAGAATGGATAGATCTTTAAGAAGACTTGAAGCAATGATAATTGTTGCTGATAATAAAAAAACCTTTCTTATCACAGGAAATGGGGATGTTATTGAGCCAGAATATGATGTTATAGCAATCGGCTCAGGGGGGAACTATGCCCTCGCTGCAGCTCGTGCATATAGTGAAAATAAAGAGTTAAGTGCAAGAGAGATTGCCACTAAATCTTTAGGTATCGCAAGTGACATCTGTGTATATACAAATAAATCAGTACTTGTAGAAGAACTTAAGGAGAGTGTATGAACTTTGATGAATTAACCCCGGTAGAAATAGTAACCCAATTAGATAAATATATTATTGGACAAGATGATGCTAAAAGGGCTGTTGCGATAGCTTTAAGGTCAAGATACCGAAGAAAACAACTTCCAGAGAGTATGAGAGATGAAGTAGCCCCTAAGAACATTATCCTTATAGGTCCAACAGGAGTTGGGAAGACTGAAATAGCAAGGCGAATCTCAAAATTAGCTCGAACCCCTTTTGTAAAAGTTGAAGCAACAAAATATACTGAAGTAGGATATGTTGGTCGAGATGTTGAATCGATGGTAAGAGACCTGATGAGTGCTTCTATCCAAATGACAAAACAAGATCTTGCTGAAAGTAGAAAAGATCAAGTAGAAAAAGCTGTCCAAGAGCGTCTCCTTGACCTCCTTCTACCCACAACCCCAACAAAGAAAGATGATTCATCTAATTCTCTTGTCGATGCTACCTCTGATACAAGGGAAAAGTTTCGCCAATTTCTTAAAGAAGGAAGGTTTGAAGATCGCCTCGTTGAACTCACTACTCAACATAAGCCAGCAGTACAAGGGATAGAACTCTTAGCTGGTGGAAATATGGAAGATCTTGAAAATACTATGCAGTCCCTTGGTTCTATTTTTGGCGGCAAACAAAAAAAGAGAAAGATGAGCATTAAAAGGGCTCGTCAAATCTTAGAAGAAGAAGAGATGGAAAAAGTTCTTGATCAAGACCAAGTAATAGAAATTGCAAAAGAGCGAGTAGAACAGATGGGAATCATCTTTATCGATGAAATCGATAAGATTGCAGGGACAAAAGGGGCTCGTAGTGGTCCTGATGTTTCCCGCGAAGGGGTACAGCGAGATATTCTTCCAATAGTTGAAGGGAGTAAAGTTAGTACCAAGTGGGGTGTTATAGACACTTCTCATATCCTCTTTATTGGAGCTGGCGCCTTTCATATGTCAAAGCCCTCTGATTTAATTCCAGAACTTCAAGGACGATTTCCTTTAAGGGTTGAACTAACAGAATTACATGCTGCCGATTTCCTCAGAATTCTCCTTGAACCAGAGAATGCTATTATTAAACAATACATAGCGTTGATGAAAACTGAAGGACTTGATCTTATTTTTGAAGAAGAAGCCCTTTCAAGAGTGAGCGAAATCGCTTATAGTGTAAACTCAACTACCGAAAATATTGGAGCACGAAGACTCTATACTATCATGGAGAGATTGTTAGAAGATCTCTCATTTAAAGCTCATGAATTAGCTGGAGAGTCTTTTACTATTACTAAAGAGTACGTTGATACACGCCTTAATGATGTCTTTAAAGATGAAGATTTAAGTCGTTATATTCTTTGATAATAAGGGGACCTGTGTGAAATATATCACTATTGTTGCAAAAGATTTTGAATCAGCAGTGAAAAAAGCTCGCCAAGAGTATGGCCACACTATAAGAATCCACTCACGAAGAGATATCTCTCGTCGTGGTGGGTTCCTTTGGCTCAACACTATCCCCTCTGTTGAACTCGTGTGCTACATTGCCGATGATAAAAACTTCTCTGTTAAGCCAGCCATTGAAGAGAAAGAGGCTATTATTGAAGAGAAAAAACCAACAATAGAAGAGAAGAGAGAAAAAGAGAAAGCTGTTATCAAAGAAGAGAAAAGTAAAAGTGTTGAAGTTACTCCTTCCCTTAACGATACCTTACTCTCCCATGCCAACGATGTGTTACAAGAAAATCAATTTAGCCCATCTTGTATAGCAATTATTACTTCTCTCTTAAAAGAAGAGCTTAAAGGGATAAAAGAGTATCCTACTAAAGAAGAATTTGAACTTATGATTGTTGATAAAATTGTCTCTATTATTGCAATAGATCATGAAACTCAACTCAATCCCCCCCATTATTTCATTTTATTAGGTCCAACAGGAACTGGAAAAACTACCAGTATCGCAAAAATAGGGGCCCTTTATTCTCTTCAAAGTGAACAAGAGTTCCGTCATTCAGTCCATTTTGTTACCCTCGATGATTATCGGGTCGGAGCTGTAGAACAACTACGTGCATTTGGGAAGAGTTTACAGATTGATGTTGACCTCATTAGGGGTGAACAAGATATGTATCGTGTGATTCAACAAAACAAAACAACGGATGTTGTCCTCATCGACACAATTGGGCGTAGTCCTAAAGATAAAGAACTCACTCTTAAAATGAACACGATGTTAGCATTAATCCCACCTGAAGAGAAAAAGATGTATGTAGCATTAAGTGGGTCTATGAAAACAGAAGATATCCTCACCTCTATTGAGATG
>SABI01000431.1 GCA_009929055.1 Spirochaetia bacterium
ATGTAAAAGCTTGTAGTTATAAGGGAAATGATAGCTCTAAAAAGGTCGGTAACGGGAACTTTTTAACTAACTCACACCATTATCAGTATGTTAATCATTGAGAAACTCTTTTCAACACAAATAAGGAAAGATTCTTTAATTATCACTAGCAACACATCGATGAAGCATTTTAATTCATTGACACATCACTCTCATTAAATTTATTATCTACCAATGTGTGGAATAGTAGGATATGTAGGGAACAAGAATGCTTCGGGCATTTTAATTGATGGGCTTAGTCGACTTGAATACCGAGGGTATGATTCAGCAGGTCTTGCTATGCATAATGGGTCAACTCTTACAGTTCTGAAAGAAGCAGGTCGTATTGCTACTTTAAAAGAACTTGTAGATTCTAGTAAACCTACTGGAACAAGAGGGATTGCTCACACAAGGTGGGCAACTCACGGCTCTCCTACTCGTCTTAATGCTCATCCTCACACCGATCCTAATCATCATCTTGCCCTTGTACACAACGGCATCATAGAAAACTACCTCGACATTAAACAATGGCTCCAAGATAGAGATATCTATTGTGTAACAGAAACAGACACAGAGGTTGTAGCACTCTTAGCCCATTATCTTTTTGATGGATCTCTATTATCTACACTCATTCAGGTAACAAAACGAATTCAAGGCTCTTACGCCCTAGCTGTGATGCATGAATCTTGCCCAGATGAAATAATAGTCGCAAGAAAAGATAGCCCCCTTGTTATAGGAATAGGAAAAGAAGAAATGTTCCTCGCTAGTGATATTACTGCACTACTACCCTATACCAGAACATTTAAAATCATTGAAGATAATCAAATTGCAATTGTGAAAAAAGAGGGGGTCTCTGTCTATTCTTCTACAGGAAAAACAGTAGAAGTAGAAAGTGTTGAAATTGACTGGAATATTGAAGCTGCTGAGAAAAGTGGATATGAGCATTTCATGTTAAAAGAGATGATGGAACAACCTACTGTTGTGAAAAACACTATAAGGAGCAGAATCGCCCATGACAGGCAATCAATTACCTTAACTGGACCTTGCCTTACCCCATCTTACATTGAGAACATAGATAAAATATTTATTAGTGCATGTGGAACAGCTTTTCATGCAGGAATGATTGCAAAATATCTAGTAGAACACATGGCCCAGATTCCTGTTGAAGTAGAATTTGCTTCAGAATTTCGTTATAGAGAACCATTAATCAACGCACGAACACTCGTAATAGTAATTAGCCAATCAGGAGAAACAGCTGATACCCTAGCAGCCCTTAGGGAAGCACAAAGAAGGGGAGCTAAAGTACTCGCTATTGTTAACACAGTAGGAAGCAGTATTGCACGAGAAGCAGATGATGTTCTCTTTACTTGGGCAGGACCTGAGATAGCAGTAGCCTCTACGAAAGCCTATATTGCTCAACTATCAGTAATTCATCTATTGGCAATCCACCTCGCATCAATAAAAAGAACAATGAGCCCCAATAACATAAAAGAGTACTTAAGTGAACTAGAATTAATTCCACAAAAGATAGAACACATCCTCTCCTCCAGAGAGGAAATTAAAAACTTAGCTGCAAGATTTGCCTCTACTAGAGATATCTTTTTTATAGGAAGAGGGTTTGACTACAACATCGCCCTTGAAGGATCTCTCAAACTTAAAGAAATCTCCTATGTCCACTGTGAAGCATATGCTGCTGGAGAGTTAAAACATGGAACAATTGCCCTAATAGAAGAGGGAACATTTGTTGTAGCCCTTTGTACTCAATCAAAAATGGTTGAAAAAATGATATCGAATATTAAAGAGGTAAAAGCACGAGGAGCCCTTGTC
>SABI01000432.1 GCA_009929055.1 Spirochaetia bacterium
ACCTCAATCCCAGGCTCAAATATAGAACTAAGCCTAGTCGCATCCCCATCATAGATATAGTGTAAGTGAATCCCATTACCGCCCTTGCTGAACTCCGCATATGTCGCAGGCCACTTTGATGCAGCAACCAAATTCTGCTCAGAAGATTTATTCCCATCTGCATCTTTTAGATCAAAATCTATGACAATGTGATTAAGAGGTGGCTGAACATAGTGTAGTTTGCTTGTATCGATATCACGAAGTTTACTCTTAACATTCTCCCACTTGTAGTTTGGTGTCTCAGCATCATTTCCATACTGAGCAGGACAATCGGCTAAGACCTCATCAAGTATAGACTTTGTATACGTCAAAGTTAGTGCCGGTGGGTCCTCTTTAACTTCGACTAAGTTTGACGTTGAGAACCGATCGGCCCTAAACCCAAGATATACTTTTCTAAGATGCTTACCATCAGTTCGAGACTCCTCAAGAAACTCATTAAAATAGTCCTTAAGCTCTTCTCTGAATTTGTACATCGGCATCTTATACTCGAGGCTGGCCCGCTCACAATACTCCTTATACATAGTATACGCTTGTGCAAGCGTTGTCCCATCTTCAGCCTTAAATATAGAGTAGCTATCCTCTACAAAGTTGTAGAACACATCAGTCTTGCCAATCATATCCAACGGCTTATAGTTTGCATAGTAATTCTTACCAAGAGAAATATAACGCCGAAGACAATGATACGCAATTGCACCTAGCTCAAACTGAACCTTATCAACTAAGGAGAAATATCTTGATGGTTTTAGGGTTCTTCCAGAAGGATGTACATCGATTAATCGCCTGATTATTCCGGATTTTGCGTCTGTGATCTTTACTGGACGATTCGTAGCGAGGAACAGCATAGCATTAATACGAGCAGAGTACGAAGATTTATACTTCTCATTGATTGACATCAACTCGTGGGATACAATTGAATTCATCTTAGTATTGTCTTCAATCCTACTGAGATCTCCGTCATGCTGAATACAAACTAGGGGGTTACTTTTGAATGATTCCATCGAAAATGTCGCAGACGAGGAAGTCAGTGACTTTGCATCAAATGTAGAAGTATAATCAGCAAATAACTGCTCAATAATGTTGAGTATTGTACTCTTACCAGTTCCTGCATCTCCGAACAAAACTAGAAACTTCTGAATCTTCTTTGAGTCCCCGGATATGACAGATCCAATAGCCCACTCAATCTTGGTACGTTCCTCTTCATCATACAGTGTACCAATTATCTCGTCATAGGCTGAAATATCTCCAGCTTGAAGTGCGTAAGGTAGACGCTTAGACGCATAGCTCTTCAGTGTAACCTCGGTATTAAGGAATGTAAGATTATCATCTAGAGTCTCTTTTGAGTCTGGTAATAAACTCATGTAAGTCTTAAAACTCTTCCAAGTACTAAACACGGACCCTTTTGCAAACTTAACAACAACCTTATACCCATCTGGAACAGTCATTGACTCTCGATAGTTCGCAAGACCAATATCAATGAGCTCCTGCGCAACTAACTCACTCGTAGACCACATCCCAACACGCTCGTCCCAGATAGCATAGAACTTTCCACCCTTGACCAGCAGATCTTTAACTTTTGAGTTCGTTATAAAGTTAGGAAGGACCTCAATTACACCTTTCTGCACGATTCGCTCGATCGGTTTGAAAAAATCCAATTTTAGGCCTCCTTTCTTGTAAAAATATCGAAATCCCAGTTTCCCAGTTTTTTTTCTAAAAACTCTTTTATATAGGGGGTATTTATAATCATTCTATTTCTACTCTTTTTTTATTAATAAAACTGGGAAACTGGGATAAAAGGGGTA
>SABI01000433.1 GCA_009929055.1 Spirochaetia bacterium
GTACTAAAGGACGAGGTTGATGAAGACCTTGTTCTAGGTGACGAGGCTATGACTGGTTATAATGGTAAGGATATCACTGACAAAGTGAAGGAGTGGCTTGGTAGTTCTGAGGTAGTTATGCGAATAAATGGTTCGATAGCTACAATGAAGAGAGAGCTAGTCAAGGCGTACGATAGACGTGGTAGTATTGTGATGACGTTTACCGATGGTATTACTAGGACGTTCGATAAGGGTCAAGATAGAAGTCATGACATAGAGAATGGTGGTAAGGTTAAGTATGTTGAGGTTGATGGACTAGGAAAATGGAGTTTTGAACTAGGTAGTAAAGCAAAGACTAAAACACGTAATTGGGATAACCTGAAAAAGCGTGAAGACTATGAACATGGTAATGTGGAGTCTATGTTGAAGATGTTGGATGAGCTGCATGAACTAGGTGGAAAGAAAGCTACTGATGCTGATATGGCGTACTATAGACGATTGATAGAAGCAATGAATCCTAAGTTCTTTACTGAGATGGGATTGTATATGAAAAATACATCACATGAGTCTGCTGGTATAGTAACTGGTAAAAGTATCAATTTGGCGATTAATAAGAACGCAATGCTGGCCGGAAACCAGCAAACAGAAGCAGAGATTTACTTACACGAAGTTATCCATACAATGACTAAGTTTGCTAGAATGAGCGGTACCACAGAAGCTAGGAAGATAGATAGAGAAATCGAATTTGCAATGGCTGCGATGATAAAAGAGACTAAGTGGGAAGACTTCCTTCCTGAAGTCAGTATCGATGCGGTACTAGAAGAAGCTAATGCTAGAGAAATGTACGAGTATATATTCAATAAAGAACATGCTATGGATGAGTTTATAGCGCATGTACTAACAAATCCAATAGTTAAGGCAAAAGCTGAGAAGATTGTAATTAAGAAAGATAAAGAAAATAAGACGTTACTCGAAACAGTCGTTGGGTTGTTTGAGACGTTGATGAACGTTGTTCTTGGTAACTTTACGTTCAATGAGAAGAATAAGACTGTATATGAACAAATATATAGCTTGGCATTTCAACTAGGTGATATAAATAATAAAGCAGAACGACGTAAGAAAGAAAAGAAAAGTATGTCCCAATCTGCTATGGACCTAGTTAATAATATAGACTCTACAGTAGCTAGAAAACTTAATACGTTTAAAGAGAAGTATCTGACTGATGATAGTAAGTTAGAAGATTATCCAAAAGATGGCAGTAAGTGGGAAAAAGGTAAATGGCTAGGTAAGTTTCTTGCTAAATCAGTAGTTAATGAGGAATACGGTAAAGCTATGGGACTAGTAGCATCTGCATTCCATATCAAACCTGATGGTATACTGAGAAATGTGCTCAAGGACTTCAGAGACTCTAATGACACAGAGAAAACAGTAGAGTGGTTACTGTTACAGTCAGAAAAAATTGAGGGTGATAGAAATGCCATTATTGGAGCAACAAAAAGACAAGTAGTAGATGGTTTTAGTAGAAGGTTGAATAGAGCAGAAGAGCGTGCATTGCTGCGGACTGTGCTTGATACAGATATGGCGGTGTTTCTCGAAAAAAACCCTGATAAACCTCGTAATGGTGAGCTTACAGTGGAAGAGATGCATAGGCTATTGACTGACGATAAGTTTCTGAATAAACAGATACAAAAGTCAAAAAGTAGACTTAAAATGGCTAGTGAAAATAGTAATCGTGGTTCGTATAATTGGTATAGTAATCAGGCAGTTGGGCTAGGTTATTACTTGGCTACTGGAAAAGCACATATAGCCCAGAATTTTAACGCTGTTAATATAGCTAGGGGTCTTGGCAGCTCTAAAT
>SABI01000434.1 GCA_009929055.1 Spirochaetia bacterium
CATTAAGGAAATAAGTTGTTGGATATGACTAATAGCCTACCCTCTTAACAAGACATACTACCATAGATTCCATGCTTACAGCTAAGCTAATTGCTCTGGGATGAAAATTCTACACATTAAAAGAGTCTGGGCAAAAGGGAGGATACATTTAACCAATCATCCCCAGATGGCTTTTTTTGCTGTCTCACTGACTATGTCAACCAGGATATCACGTACCCCGAAGGCAATTTCTTTGCCTACTTTACCCAGAATGGTTTTTACTCTGAATGAAGCAACTTTGGTCTGGGGAGTATCCTTCATTAAGCTATCTATGTCCGTCTTGAATTGAGTCAATTCTAGCTCACCAAATTTACCGGTTGATGCTATCAACTCATTTGCTGCTTGCATACTTCGTTCTGTCCAAGGGAAGGGTTTACCACAATTATGGCAAAAAGAAGGTCTATTATACTTTGGAAGATGTAGGCGCTCAGGATCATCATATGATCCTCTTATTGAAGCATAACAATTCGGGCATTTTGTTATAGTTGCCTCCCCACAACGAGAGCAGTAATTCTCTCTGAATTGGGGCATAGTATCAGCAAGTGAGGTTGTAACATGACCATTCAAACATATTTCTGCTATTCTATAAATACCCATTCCATCATCCCGCTAAAACTTGGATTATTGATTCATGCAAATGCTCTATATTTCTTAGCTTCATCAAAACTATGTAAAAACTTGGATACATACTTTTTAAGTTGACTAGTACTACACGCCCAAATCTCTTTTTCAGTTTGCTGACTAATATCGGCTTGATCTCTCATAAATTGAGAAAAATCGGCAACATACCAATCCCAAATTATTTTTTGTCCAGGTAAAGCATCTATTTCAGGTACATTATCAATTAACCATGATCTCACTGACTTAATTATATCCACAGTTTCTTCATTGTGAGAAACAATATCAATCCCGGCAAAATCAGAAAGAGCTTTTTGATACCCATACTTCTTGCCTTCGAGAACTAATAGCTTTTTTGTTTTATAAACATTACTATTTGAGAATTCTCTGCACCCAAAATCGAGTCCTAACTCAAAAGGCATATTCATTCTATAGTATTCTAGCTTCTTCTGGGCTTTCATACGTGATAAATCATGGATACTATATTTACAAGAATGAATAATCTCCTTGATTATCTCAAGCCTAACAGTTGCACAGTCAGAATTTTCAGATGCCAGCCTTGGATTTAATCCTGTTATCATTATTGTAAAGATGATTAGCCTTAGTGCAGAAGTATAGTTCTCATCATAAGGGCAATTTATGAATATTGACTTTTCAAAATTTTCAATTGTACTCATAGAATTACTTCTTATCTTTTGGAGGACACGGATCCTTACCATGTGAATCTGTATTCGCTATTGTTCCATCCTTCCTGTGAATAACCAATTCAGCAGATTGGTTCTTCGAAACTTTTCTTGCATAAACTATAGCTTTATCTTTACTATCAAAAATTCTTGAAGCTCTTTCGGCACCACCTCTTTTCACACTCCATCCTCCACTAGGAGAAGGAATCACATGTTGTGTCCTCTTGCCCATACATACTCCTTAAATATTTATTATTACACTATCAGAGATAAATCTAAAGTCAATTGTAAAACGGGTTAGTTATATCTTCAAGTCTCAATAGACTACAATTCAACCATCAATTCTGCTTTGTTTATGACATCAACTGTACCAAAGATTGTACCAAAATGCCAACAAATGTGCCAATTTCAGGGTGTTTCACCCTGCTTTAAGTTGTTTCATAATGCTTGACAATAAATGAATTTAGGAACAAAATGAAACAGGTTGAATGTAA
>SABI01000086.1 GCA_009929055.1 Spirochaetia bacterium
CAAGTGACGTATTCAATGAAAAGGTAGAATTTTCCGGTCTCCCTTGTTCTGATGCTTGTCACGAATCAGATAAAAAGCCCCCCTTCGTTGTCGTAGATGATGTTCTCATACCAGAGGCAACAATCGAAACCTTATTAGAAATTCTGGAACCAATATTTTTCCCTGATGGTGAAAAAATTGAAGTTGGGAGGATATAATGCTTACAAGAAATAATCAATTCACATTCCTCAAACGAGAACTAGGGGTCTCATTATTAAAACTATACAAAAAAGGGACCCTTGAAGATGAAATCAATGCTCTTCCTGTTAAGTTATATCCAAGGACAAAAGAACAAATACGATGTTGTGTCCATAAAGACCGAGCTATGACTCGTAGTAGGTTGATCGCCTTAATGGGGTTTGATCCTCAAAAAGATGATGAAATTACTACTTTAAGTGCCTACGCCCATAAAGCAAGTGAGTCTAAAGGACAAAACCAACCTATCCTTTCAACCATACCTTTAGGGTGTAGTTCATGTTCTTCAAACCACTATGAGGTTACCAATCTCTGTAAAGGATGCGTTGCAAGGCCTTGTGTTACTAACTGTCCTAAAAACGCTGTAAGATTAGAAAAAGGGAGGGCAATCATTGATGCTGAACTATGTATTAATTGTGGCAAATGCCAACAACTCTGCCCTTTTGGTGCAATAAATTATGTCTCTGTTCCCTGTGAAGAAGCTTGCCCTGTTGGTGCAATAACAAAAAATGAATTTGGGGAAGCTGTTATCATTGAAGAAAAGTGTATTGAGTGTGGAGCTTGTTCAAGGGCGTGTCCTTTTGGGGCAATAACTGAATGTAGCCAAATTATAGAAACAGCTGGAAAACTTACCTCCACCTCTCATGTAACTGCTATTATAGCGCCAGCGATAGAAGGGCAATTCCCTGGCTCTCTCAGCCAAATCATTACAGCACTCTACGCATTGGGCTTTGATGATGTGATTGAAGCGGCGGAAGGAGCTCTTACTACAGCAGAAAAGGAGACAAAGGAGATAAAAGAATTAGAAAAGGGTTCTTTTCTCACAAGCTCATGTTGTCCTGCTTATACTGCTTGTGTAGATAAACACATCCCATCTATAAAAGGGAATGTATCTCATACAAAATCACCTCTCTCATATGCTGCGCAAAGGGCAAAATCAAAGAATCCAGAAACGTTTACTATTTTCATTGGTCCTTGTATTGCTAAAAAAAGAGAAGGAAAAAATGATCCCTTTGTAGATGCAGTAATAACATTTGAAGAGTTAGCAGCATTCTTTATTGCCTGGGATGTCGATGTACATGAACAACCTGAAACTGAACAGATTCACGCATTATCGGTTAGGCAGTTTGCTGTCTCCGGTGGAGTCACAAATTCTCTTGATGCTATGTTAACAGAAGAAGAAAAAGTTACAACAATGCAGATTAACGGCCTTAACAAAAAGAGCCTTGCTCTTATGAAGACCTGGAGTAAAAGAGCCCCATCAGCGCAATTTATTGAAGTGATGTGTTGTGAAGAGGGATGTATTGGAGGTCCTGCTTGTATCTCTGACCCAAGACTAGTGAAGAAAAAGGCAAGCTATATAACGAGTTAACTTATCTCCACCCTAAAGAGTTGTAAAAGGCTCTTTAGGGTGACTACCATACCAAAAAGAAAATCTACCTTTATTACTGAACCTCTTATAAAAGTAATAAATTATAATAATAATTTATGGTGGTAGTGTATGAATAATAGAATTTCAGGATTTGTAATAATTTTGCATGGAGAATCTATCCCTGTAGGATGTTGCATTAGTAGATGCTTATCATTTCCCTGTTTTGTCCCTTTCCATTCGGATGGCTATTAATCTTAAGCATATAATCGTAAAAAAAGACCAGTAGCATCTAAAGACTCTGCGATACCAACCCCAAAATACACTTGCAAGGCATCTTGAATTTTCCCTAAAGCACGAAGGTGTTGATCTTTGTGTGTTGAAAAAATTATTTGAATCAATTGATACCAGCAAGATTGAATTCATGGTGATAGAAACTCCTGCTGGACAGTATGCAAGACTAATTGGGTTCTTGTACGAGAGGGTTTCTGGAACGAAACTAGATCATCCTGAAGAAGGACTATTCTTTGTCAATTATGATAAGTTTCGAAAAGAGATACGGTAGAAGATAGAGATGTTAGACAGGAACTCTATAGTTTCCTTTCATCGGGGAGTGGGAGATTAACTAAGTGAGCAATAACGGGAGAATTTGCAGAACCCATTATAGATGAGGTTGATTTTGTTACCAGCAAACCTTTAATAATTATAAGATTACTATAGAAATGAACTAAAAATTTACTCAAAAGAAGAACTAGATAGGTGTTCTGTAAGAAATTAATGACCTGCTAATAAAATAGTAGAAAAACAAGTCAAGATTTACTATTCATTATATTAAAAGAATTACCAAACGAGCAGTTTTCTCAATAATCATAGTCCTTATTAACTGTTGGTCGAGTTACTACGGATAAAGCTTTAGACCTCTAATAGATAACACCTATCTCAAACGGAACAAAAGGGGGTGATCAAAAATCTAAAACTTTAGACCTCTAATAGATAACACCTATCTCAAACATCTCAAAGCTCTTGTGCAACCTACAGCAAACTTTAGACCTCTAATAGATAACACCTATCTCAAACCTCAACATCACCTAAATATTGAAGTTTTGAGATGATAGTTATAATAATTGATTGAATTTTATGGGTCTTTTTCATATTTCCCTTCTCTAAATATTTCACATAAATCTATGTCTATTATACAACATTTTTCTTTATTTATAAAGGGTTTTTGTTGATGGTTTTCAATTAGAAATAGATGACTTTTCATGCCAGTAGCGGTTTCATACAGGTAAAGTAATTCTTCATGAGTGAGGTAGCTTTTTATATTTGCAAAAGCAAATATTTTTACTTCTGTATAGGTATTTAATGCTTTCATGTAGGAGATTATATTTTCTAACATTGATGGGTCTTCAAAATCTAAAGAAAAATTAAAGAGCTTTAAAAGTGAAGATAAGTCGATTTGATCAGTAAATAATAGTGTTTCATTTGATTCATGAGTAAGAAGTGAGGCGTACTTGAGAAGTATTGATTGGATTTCTACTGTTTGTTTATATAATTCCTCACTTGTTGATAACTTCTTAATTGAGTTTATAAGTTTTGTAGCAAATTTTTTGTTATAGGTTGAATCAATAATAGGATTTATGATGAGCTCCATGTTTTTTGAAATGTCTAGCTCTTCTAGTGGGCTTTTTGAGAGGATAAAACCTCCTTCCTGTCCGTTTATTTGGTTATTTAATTGTGTAATATATGTTGTCATGAAGAGCGGAGATTCTATGATTATTGTATTGAGTCTATTTTGATCAAAGAGGATTTTATACTCCAAATGGTTGTGCACTAGCATCATATAATCACTAATCTTCTCATATCATTTATCGTATCAGATTTTATCTGACCAATGATAAATTCGATACTCGAAAACTGCTTCTCTGTTATAATGAGAGCTTGTATAAGCCCATCATTTACTTCTCTTGCTTTTAATTGAGCAATTAAGAATCTAGCAGCGCTAGGATTGAGAACAATCTTAGAATAAATGGATTCTTGCATCATAACGAATCCTGTTTCAATCAACCACTTTCTAAATAGGCGATAAGTTCGCATATGCTTTGAGGTGGTGACAGGTAAATCAAACATTACAATTACTCTCATAAATCTTTTCCTGCTCATAGTTTTATAAATCTCATTAAGGTTATATTTTTTGCAGATATTGCGTCGAAAACACTCTTGCAATATTCACTTAGGGCATTGAGAAAGAAATAGCTCTTATGGTTTATTTCTACTTTTCTGTTAAGTAAATCCACAAGGGCCATTTTGTTGTTAGGTAATAATTCATCTATAATTCCCCAAGAATGAACTTCTTTATCAACAAGCGGTCTTAATGGTTCGATAAGATCACTCGAGATATTAAATTGATTGAACATATTATCGTGAAATATCCCAATTTGAGTGATATACCCATTTGCTACTACTTCTCTATTGATTGCAGAAAGTAAAATAGTATACCCATAATTAAGAGAAGCATTAATTGTAGAATCATTTCTTCGTGAAAATTGAGAACCAAACAATGTATTAAAGTATACTTTTGCAGCATGAGCTTCTCTGTTAGTTTTATCTCCTGGTTCAATATTTTGAGAATAATCTATGAGTCGAGCATGGGAGTCTTTATTAATGTGTTCAATTAGTTGTGCTTGGTTTAGAATTTTTTCTTCTACAATTTTAGCCCAAACAATATCTTTGTAATCTTTATCCCATAAAATTTGATTCTTTATTTTTTCTGTCGAATTGTGGCAGCCATAATATGGTATCACTTCACTATCAGGGTTACGATTATTGTCACAAAAAATAACCTTTATTTTTCTTTCTTGTAATTTAGTCATAAGCATAGCAGTAAGAGAAACTGCAGTAGATTCTATCATGATAGTGTGGATTTCACTCAGATGAATCCTTACTACATTATTGTCTCTTACCACGAGATAATTCATTTTATATTCGAGCTTTGATCTCTTTGAAACTACAACAACTCTCCAACTCATAGGGCGTTTATGCACACCTCCTTAGTGAAAACTCCTGTAGGGGATTTGTAAATAATTGTTACATTATCTTCAGATAAAATAGTGTTTTGAAATTTAACCCCTCCAGCTCCTGAAGCACCTGATATAGCTGTTAAATTTGCCTTTTCTGCGTTACAAGAGAATAGGTTTAATATCTGTATGAGCACCTTACTCT
Source organism: Spirochaetia bacterium (assembly GCA_009929055.1). Lineage (GTDB taxonomy): Bacteria > Spirochaetota > Spirochaetia > Sphaerochaetales > Sphaerochaetaceae > SABI01. Next base: position 4,823 of record SABI01000086.1, read on the forward strand.
GAGATAAAATATCTAGATTATCAAACAATGTTTGTTTCTCTTCTAATAATTTAGCTTGGTTTGCGGGTCTTAAAGCATATATGGTATCTTTTTCTTTAGTTAGAAGAGCTAAATAGAGTCTCTTGTTTCTTTCTTTTGATATGTGTAAGTCGTTGGCTAATTTTTCAAAGAGCCATTAATGAGAACTAGAAATTCTGAATAAATAAAAAGCAACCAATTCTTTATATTAGAATCAGTTGCCTATTGGGCGATGGCAGATTTGAACTGCCGACTTCTACCATGTCAAGGTAGCACTCTCCCACTGAGTTAATCACCCATTGATTTCTTTGGTACTATACTAAATATTGATAGACCTGTAAAGAGCTAAAAGAGGAGTATCTTACTTATAAATTCTCTCATGTTTTTGTGCTATAATTAGTCTATGACTAAGGACAGAACAATAGTTACCACTCCACTAGGAAAGGTAAGAGGAAAGGCTCATGACTCAATTTACAGATATCTAGGGGTTCCTTTTGCAAAAAGCCTAGAAGATTCATCCCCATTTTCATCTCCTGAACTTATCCACTCATACCCTACAGAAGTAGATGCAACTGAATATGGCCCATTATGTTACCAAAGGAGTATGTTGCGCCGTGAGTGTAGTGGGGATTGCCTCACCTTAAATATCTACTCACCTGCTAAAGGAGATGAATTACTCCCCGTTCTCTTTTATATCCATGGAGGTTCTTTTATTCACGGCTCAGGGAATGAATCTCTTTATAATGGAGAGAATCTTGCTAATAGTCAGAATATCGTTGTTGTTACAATTAATTACCGACTAGGAATATTTGGTTTTCTCGATTTCTCCACACTAGACTCATCATTTACAGGAAATAATGGAGTAAGAGATACTCTGTGTGCCTTAAAGTGGGTGAGTGATAACATCTCCTGTTTTAAAGGAGACTCCAACAACATCACCCTCATGGGGCAGTCTGCTGGAGCAACAATGGTAAGTGCCTTAGTGACACTCCCTTCTGTTCGCTCTTTAACTAAAAGAGCTGTGATGATGAGTGGGGGGCCCACACAAGTTCAAAGTAAGGAATTATGTAGACAAAAGAGTGAAGCTTTCTTAAACCAGTTTAATATTACCACAAAGGAACAACTTCTTAGCTTACATTGGAAAGAATTACTTGATTATCAAAAAGAGTACATAAAAAAGATGAACTTAGGGGCAGCTACCTTTAGAATCACTATAGATAATGATTTGTTTTCCACCACTCCTATTGAATGTGCAATGGCTGGAGGTATTACTAGTTATCCAATGTTGATTGGGACAACAGAGTCAGAAATGGGATTTCTTGCAATAAAAACACTCTCTCGCTTTGTCAATGTAGAGAGCATAGTAAGTGAAGGCTTAGATAAAGAAAGTGATGAATTCAAAGCATCTTTATCTACTCTTTATGAAAAACTATATGGAAAAGAGAGAGTAGTCCCTATGCTCTATACAGATTTAGTCTTTAAATTATCTTCCATCTGGTTTGCAATAAGTTTAACTAAACATACACCTGTATGGATGTATAGATTTGATTTTGAAACCCTTGCCTTGAAGATGAACAATATGCATGCATTTCACTCAACAGACCTCCCTTACGTATTTGGGAACTTTACCCCTGTCTTAGTGCGCCCCTTATTCCTTCTCCAATATAATATGAATACTGTGTATGAGGTTGCCTCTTTTGTCCAAAAAGATCTTCATTCATTTATGGTGAGTGAGAAGTGTGATTGGCCAGAGGTCACTACCTATTACCCTGTTCTTGCAAGACTCTACAAAGAAGAGGCAATAATTGGCAATATGATAGACTCTTCTCTCCTCTCTTTATATGAAAAATCGAGTTATTACCATCTTTCTCATAAAGGAGTTACTCCTTCATAAAATAACAATAAGAGAAAAATGAGAGATAATAAAAAGAGAGAATTGTTAAGATTAATTATCTTAAGAAAAAAGACCTTTTTTATAGGTAAATTATTCATTCTCGTTTATAATCATCATTATGAATTTCCTCAAAGTGTCACATTCTTATCTATTTATAGTAATTCTCTCTTTTTTCCTCTTTATGAGCTGTTCAACAGTGGGGAATTTGCCAAAAGAGCAAAGTGAATTTATCTCAATGGAGAACTTCCTTGAACAAAAAGGATACCCCTCTTTTGCAACAACGAGCCCAGAGTTTTACTATACGGGGAGAGATTGGAATAAAAAGTGCTTAGAGCTCATTGAACAAGCTAAAGAGAGTATCATTCTTTCTACATTCCTTGGGGTCACAGATGTTTCGACAATAGATGTGTGGAATGCCCTTGCTAAAAAAGCAGCAAGTGGAGTGAAAGTCTACATCATCATAGACTCTTCTTCTAATGTACAGTCCTTCCCCAAATCAAATGAATTTGTTCAATCAGCATATGTCTACCTCAAAGAACTAGGAGTAAATTTTGTTGACTATAACTCCTTGAGTTTAAGTAACATCTTCTTCCTTCCAGCCCTTTTAGACCGCGACCATAGGAAGTATTGGGTAATAGATTCTTCCATTGTTGCTATCGGAGGAATAAACGTTAACCACACCTCCTTAAATTACCCAGTAGGACTAGGGAATATCGACATCATGGGTGTTATGGCCTCTCCTAGTCTAGCCAACTATGTGACTTCCCTTTTTATAGATACCTATAACCGTTATTCTCCAACACATCTTTCTATTGATGATTTTCCCCTTAAAGATGAGACAATGGGTGATTCCTCTAAAACAGCTTTTGCGATAGATCATTATTGGCAAGAAGGGATGAAGATAAAAGATTTATTTGATGTGTTGGCCCTGAGTACAGAGAAAGAACTTTGGATGGTTCAAGGATACACCTTTTTATCTCCCGCCCTTATTGATCGTGTAAAATATGTCATTGACAAAGGGGTAAAGGTAAACTTTATTCTCTCTAAAAATGCTACCCAAGAGAAATATGAAAAAGCTTCTTTTTATAGCATGGTAGACCTCATAGAATCTGGAGCTACGGTGTATCTATTTGATTCTCCCGATAAAGCATTTTTACACCAAAAAGTAGTAGTTTCCGATGGACGCTACTCTACCTTTGGAAGTGCCAATTATAATTGGAGAAGCCACACGATTAGCCGAGAACTTAACCTTATGTATGATGATGAAGAAATAGCTGCCTCACTACTTTCCTTTATTGACACCTTAGTAGAGCACTCAGTAGTGGTAGACCTTGAAGAAGCAAAGAAATACAGAACTCTTAGTTATTACCTTACTTCATTATTTATGCAGATTTGGGGGTAGGGATGAAAAAACTAACAAGCCTCTTACTACTATTACTTTTAACTTTTTCAGTTGCCTATGGACGAGGATGGGTAGGAGGCTATAGAGTCTCTCTTAGTGGCTACATGAGTGATAGTATAAGTAAACAAGAACATCTTAGCGTTGACCTCCTTTATTCACCGATTATTAATGAGAATATGACATTAAGCCTCTACGGAGGATACTCCTTTTCTAACCTCTTTTACCCATCAGTTACCCAAACTCTCAAAGGTGGGCTTTCTTTTTCGTTTCTTTTAAGCCAAAAGCATCTTTTAGAACCATTATTTGTCAGAGATACAGCCCTTTTTGCCACTCTCGATATTGGTCTAATGAGTGCCCTTTCTTCCTTTAGCCCAACATTCATTACAGCGTCAATTTCTCCTTTTACCCTCTTCTTTGGAGATATGTTTATTTCAATGAGTTCCCTCCTGGTTACCTATGAAATAGGAAGTAGAGAATTCTCCTATGGGATTAAGTTGTTCGAATTAACCCATTACCTATGGTGATTAGTATGAAAAAAATAGTAGTAATAAGTCTTTTAGTGGTATGTTCTCTTCTTCCTCTCTCCTCTATTGATATGGGGTTTACTGTGAGTACCTTTAGTGGCTCTCCTTCATTAACTCTCATTAATGATGGGATGTATGGCTCTGTTGGATTTCTTGCAGGTCTTGCTCCACGAATAGAATTTGAAACAACCCTTGTGGGGCAAGTGACTCCTCATCCTTTTACAAATCTGTTAATAAAATCATCAATTTCTTTTGCCCTTCTTTCTCCTTTGTATAATCTTGAAGAAAAAGATCATCTTTATCTTAATATGTTCATTGGTATAGGGGTAATCGCCCCCCTCTCTTTTAATGGCTCTTGGGGGCCGTATATTACCTTTACTCCTCTTGCAACAGGAGGGCCTCAATTCCTTAGAAAAGAAAGAGTTGTTACTCTATCTCTCTACTATGATGTACCTACTCAAGGGGTTGGCTTTTTCTTCCAATTATTTACCCTAGACTTCTACTTTTAAAGAGTAATATTCTTTATCTTTTTTACTGAAAAGTCAAAAAATTACTCATTGTGTTTTGTAATCCTTTTAAATATTTTTTATTCCTCATAACTCTAATAATAGTAGTGAATTATAGCTAAATCTATATAGCTAATATTTTTATAAATTCTACTAGGGTTGAAAACACTCTTTTTTCATGATATAATGAGATAAATCACATACAAAGGAGTAGAAATTATGATAACGAAACGAGTATGGCGTATTGCGTCTTTAGTAGGAATTTTACTTATCACAATAATTCCAGTAGCGGTTGCTAGTGGCCAAGTAGAATCTGATAATACTATTAGTTTTGCAGGAAGCGGAGGATATCCTCCATTCAATTATATCACTGAAAGTGGAGAAGTAATTGGGTTCGATGTAGATGTAGCAACTGAAATTGCTAGCCGCCTCGGTTATGAGATGAAATATGTTACCACAAGTTGGGACGGTATTATTG
>SABI01000087.1 GCA_009929055.1 Spirochaetia bacterium
TTACTCGAGGGATTATGAATAATATGGGCTCCTGTTGCCTTAAATATCTCTATATCATTATTTCTTGGATGAACTACATGAGCAATATTTGTGTCTCTATTAAGGGTACCAATTGACTCAAGATAGGCTATCGGGCTTAATTTGTGGTTGAGTAAAGATTGTTCTACTTCAAAAAGTGATTCACTAGCATGAATGTGTAAATTTGCTTTTTCCCTATCTGCTAAGGCTCTTCCCATTTCTAAGGTACCTCTTGTACATGTATATATTGCATGTGGGGCAATATCAAATAAGACAGAACCTTTAGTCTCACTTCTCCCTTTTTTCAAATGGGTAAGGGAAGCATCAATCCTCTTCATAGAATCTTTTTCATCACCAAATAAGGTGAGGCCAATATTAGCTTTCATCTTTTGTTCAACAACTGCACTCATAGTAGATTGATTAAAGAAATACATATCACTAAAACAGGTGGTACCACTACTAATCATCTCGGCAATAGCAGAAGTGGAGGCAATATAAATATCTTCTTCATTGAGAAGATGTTCATACGACCAGATAATTTTTAGCCATTCTTCAAGGGTGGGGGCATTATCATTAAAGTTTTTAAAATACTGCATGCTTGCATGGGTATGGGCATTAATGAGACCTGGGATTGCTAATAGGTGTGATCCATCGATAGTTACCTCTGGATTAAATGAACGAGTTATATCTCCTACTCCAATAATTTTGCCATCTTCTATAGCGATAGAACCAAAAAGTGAATAATCTCTCTTTGTCATAGGGAGGATAAGGGTATTGGTAATTAAAATCTTCATTTGGACAATGTAGCATATTAAGTAATATTGAGTCATCTAGGGAAAAGAAGAAAAAGGCCACCTCATAAAGGTGACCTCATTAACAATAGATGTTTTATTTATATAAAGGGCCGTATGCAGCACATGCTCTGTAGTCAGCTCCTTCTTTGTCACTACCGAAGGCATTCCATGCACTTGGTCTAAGGATGTCATCCTCACACACGTTATGCATATTCACAGGGATACGTAACATTGAACATAGTGTAATCATATCAGCTCCAATGTGGCCGTAACTAATGGCCCCGTGGTTAGCACCCCATGCTGCCATAACTGAGTAAACATCTTTAAATGGAGCTTTGTTTTGATCAAGTCGCGGAACAAACCATGTTGTTGGCCATGTTGGGTCTGTTCGTTGGTTAATCTTATCAAATACTTCACTTGGGATATCACATGTCCACCCTTCAGCTATTTGCATCACAGGACCTAGGCCCTCTACTAAGTTAAGTCTACACATGGTCACAGGCATTTCTCCCTTTGTGAGGAATGTGGATGAATACCCACCTCCTCTAAAGTAGCCTCCGTTAGCAACACTAAAAGTAGTATTTTCTAAAGTATTCTTTACATCTTTTTCACTAATATCCCAAAAATGTTTCATTAATGGGTTTCCTTTATCATCTTTCATCTCACCTGTTGCATCGAGTGTAGTAGCTCCTGAGTTAATCAAGTGGATAAATCCATCCTTTGCTCTTCCCACAGGGAGCCACCCAGTAACTCTTTCAATTGCACTTGGTGACCAATAAGTTCTCACATCGCTAAAGATTTGAGCTCTATTAGAGAGGAGCTTTCCAAAAAGCATTGAAGTTCCATTAAGGAAATCATTTTCTGTCGCCATAATATAGGGTTCACGAATACCATTCCAATCAAAACTTGTAGTGAGCATCGTCTCCATGAAGTCCCCATTAGGTCTAAAGTCTGTCCATTGACGTTGACCTTGAAATCCACTATAGAGGGCATTATGACCTTGAGCTTCTTCTTCAAATCCAAGAGATGCTAATTTCTTATTTCCCACCATCAAGTCTCGTCCAATCATTACCATTTTAATGACATAATCCCAGTCTTTATCTCGTTGTTCTTTACTTCTGATATACTCTTGTGGGTTTACTGTATCCTCAGCTTCAGTGCAATTTTCTTTTACCCACTCTTTTGCTAGAAGGAATTCATCTTTATCAAAAATCTCTTCTTCAACACGACGAGAAATTTCACTCATATCAACTACTTCAGTGCGCATTCCAAGGTAGTGTTGTAGAAAATCTTGATCAACAATAGAGCCTGCAATACCCATCGACATCCCACCAATAGAAAGATAGGATTTATCTCTCATAGTAGCAGCAGCAAGTGCTGCGCGAGCAAAACGAAGGATACTTGTTTTAACATCATTTGGAATTGAAGTGTCATCATTATCTTGAACATCTCTTCCATATATACCAAACGCTGGGAGTCCTTTTTGACTGTGGGCAGCAAGTACTGCAGCTAAATACACTGCTCCAGGGCGCTCTGTCCCATTAAATCCCCATACCCCTTTTATTGTAAGAGGATCATCATCAAATGTTTCAGTTCCATAACACCAACAAGGACTTACTGTAAGGGTAATAGCAACATTCTCTTTTTTGAATTTTGCCTTACACATAGCCGATTCATAGACTCCACCGATAGTAGTATCTGCAATAACGCACTCTACTTTTTCTCCATTTGAATGTTTTAGATGTGATGATATAAGATTGGCTGCAGAAATAGCCATATTCATCGTTTGGTCTTCTAACGACTCTCTTACGCCGCGTCTTCTTCCATCAATAGTTGGACGAATTCCAATTTTTGGGAGATCTCCAGCATACCTTTTTTCACCTAAAATATGACCAATTTTATTATTTGCCATTTGGCTCCTCCTGTGGTATAGTAATTTTGTAATGCAACTTGGAAACGTTTACATTGAATATAGTATGACATGCAACATGAGTTATTGCAATAATAATTTTTAATAGGAGTCTCCTTTTTATGTTAAAGAATATCCCTTCCCTTATCAGCCCTGAATTGTTGAAAATATTGATGGAAATGGGCCATGGAGATGAAATAGTAATTGGAGACGGAAATTTCCCCGCCGCCGCCTATTCAAAGCGTCTTGTTCGTTTAGATGGACTACATGTCCCCCAAATTCTTACAGCAATTTTGAAATTGTTTCCTTTAGATAGATTTGCAGAAAATGCTTTTTTAATGGAAAAAGTTCCAGGGGACACAGTAGCTACCCCTATTTGGGAAACCTATAAAACAATAGCACAAGAGGGGGACCCAAACTTTAAAGGGTTTAGTCATATTGAGCGTTTTAGTTTTTATGATAGAGCAAAAGAAGCTTATGCGATTATTGCAACAAGTGAACCTGCCTTATATGCAAATATAATCCTTAAGAAAGGGGTTATTGAATAGAAACAAAAGAGGCAAGAAGTGATACATTCACAACTTGCCTCTCATAATATTCAATGAGTTACTTTTCTAATTATCTGAACATATATTGGTTTACAAGATTGGCTAGCATCTCTTGTTTACCACTAATTTTGGAATCAGCCATAGAGTGGGCTAGGTTAGCAAGATATGCTAAATCAAGTTCTCCCTTCTCAAATCTTGCCCCTTCTCCTTTATCAAAAGAGGCATAGCGAGCTTTTCTTAAACCTTCAATCTTTCCATCATCAAGGATTGCCTGAGCAACTTCAAGACCAAGGGCAAAAGCATCCATTCCACCAATGTGGGCAATAAATAGATCTTCTAAATCGGTGGAATTTCTCCTTCTTTTTGCATCAAAGTTTAATCCACCATTATGTAAGCCCCCATTTTTAAGAATTATGAGCATAGCTTCAACAGTTTCATAGACATTTGAAGGGAATTCATCAGTATCCCATCCGTTTTGAGGATCCCCTTGGTTAGCATCAACGGAACCTAATAAGCCATGGTCTACACATACCTGTAAGTCATGGGCAAAAGAGTGACCAGCTAGAGTTGCGTGGTTATTTTCAATATTGCAGGAGAAGTCATTTTCCAATCCTTGATCTTTAATGAAGGCAATAGCAGTTGCTGCATCAAAGTCATACTGGTGTTTAGAAGGCTCCATTGGTTTTGGTTCAATATAGAAGTTCCCTGTATAACCAATCTTTCTTCCATAATCACGAGCCATTCTAAAGAACGTTCCTAAATGGTCTACTTCTCTTTTGGTATCAGTATTCCACAAGCTCATATATCCTTCACGTCCACCCCAGAAAGTGTATCCTAAGCCCCCTAACATCACGTTGATATCTAAAGAAGTTTTTACTTGGAGGGCAGCGCGAGCTACTGCTGAAAACTCTGGATTAGTTGCAGCACCATTCATATAGCGAGGATTACTAAAAAGGTTTGAAGTATTCCAAAGTAATTTTACCCCAGTAGTATCTTGAAGTGTTTTAAGATATTCGCCTACTTTGTGGTAATTTTCTACATACTCTTTAGCAGTAGAACCCTCAGGAGAAGCATCAACATCGTGAAATGCATAATAAGGAGCCCCAATCTTTGTGAAAAATTCAAAGGCTGCATCTGCTTTTTGCATTGCATTTACCATCTTATCACTATGCTTCCATGGGAAATCCATTGTAGCGTTGCCAAATGGGTCTGTTCCATCAGCACAAAAGGAGTGCCAGTAGGCAATAGAAAACCTAAGGTGATCTTTCATGCTCTTACCTGCAATGAGTTTGTCAGGATTGTAGAATTTAAAACTTAAAGGGTTATCGCTCTTAGGTCCTTCGTAGTTAATCTTGTTAATTCCCTTAAAATACTCGTTATTTCCAATAAATACGTCTTTCATCTTTTTCCTCCAGAATAGATTTATTCTTGTGATGTACTAAACATCTCTTTCACACCATCCATATATCTTAAAAATCGTCTATATGCTTTTTCATACTCTTCAACCCTCATAGGGTCAGGAAGATAAGTACTCTTTTCTTCAATTGTCACGTGAGTTGCTACAATTCCTTCTATGCTCACCTTCTCACCTAAGTGAGTTTTATAAGCCCATAGTGCTTGAAGAGCACTACCAAATGCAGCTGCCTCTGAAACAGTAGGGATAACTACTTTAGTGTTGAAGATATCGGCGCACATTTGACGCCATATTCTCGAAGCAGCACCTCCACCAATTAAACGGATCTCTTTAATATCATACCCCATCGCTTTAAAGGTGTCTGAACCAAGGCGGAGAGAGTAGATGGCAGCTTCGAGGGCACTACGAGCAATATGAGCTTCTTTCATATTATCTTGATTCAACCCTATAAGAGTTCCTTTACCGTAAGGATAATTAGGGGTTCTCTCTCCATTAAAATAGGGGAGGAAGGTTAATCCATCGCACCCTATAGGGGCACTAGAAGCTATTTCATCAGCCTCTTTGACCCCTCTATTAAAGAGAGTTCTTGTGAGTTCTGTTGCAACAGTACAGTTCATTGTACATAAGAGGGGGAGAAATTGGTCAGTAGAAGAACAAAAAGCTGCTAAATACCCATTCTTGTCGATGAGAGGCTTATCAGAGCAGGCAAAGATTGTCCCGCTTGTTCCAAGAGAGACGGTGAGAGTTCCACTTTTTACTGTCCCTGTTCCGATTGCTCCCATCATGTTATCCCCACCACCACTAGAGACAACAACACCTTTTTTTAATCGATAGAGAGAAGCAATTTCATCTTTAATGATGCCATTAAGGTCGCTATTTTCAATTCTCTTGGGTAGGAGAGAGAGGATATCTCTCTCTTTATCGATACAAGAAGCGAGGCGAGATGAGAACTCCATGGTATGGACATTGAGTAACCCTGTTCCTGATGAATCGCCTCTTTCACATGTGTAATTTCCGGTAAGATAATAGTTAATATAATCATGTGGAAGGAGAATATGTTCCATCTTCTTATATAAATCTGGTTTATTCTTCTTGAACCATAAAATCTTTGAAATAGTGTAACCAGGGAGTATTAAATTCCCTTCAGTTTCGAGTAGTGTTTCATTGCCACCGGCACAGAGGGTAATTTCATCACACTCTTTAGCAGTAGAGGTATCATTCCATAGTTTAGCTCGATAGAGGGCATTGCCATCTTTATCAAGGGGGACGAACCCATGTTGTTGCCCACTTACACCAATTGCATCGATAGTGAGGGTGATAGATGAATCTATTGAAAGAAAACACTCTCTTATAGCATCTGTCCACCAAGAAACCTCTTGCTCTCTAGAGCCATCACTTTTTGCTATGATTTCATGGGGCCTAGAGGCACTACCGATAATAGTTTTTGTCTCTTCGTCATATACAACAACTTTAGTACTCTGTGTTCCTACATCAATTCCTGCAATAATTGCCATATTAAATCCTCAATATATATATCTATTAATTCTATCTATAATAGTGAAACAATCACCCTCTATAACAAATAGACAAAATAGTAATGACATGTATATAATTGACATATGAAAATAGTTGATGCAGTTTTTGTTTATCAGATGAAAAATAAGAATGAGCTTAAATGGCATGGAAGAACACATAGCCATGGGAAGAATCAATATGAGATTCATTATTTTTTAGGGGGAGAAGGCTATTTTATAGATGGAAGAACTACATATATAATTAATCCTGGAGTGATGTTTGTCTCTTTGCCACAAATAGTTCACACCATTAAGACAGCAGAGGATAATCCTATCACCTATTATGCAATACTATTACACATTGAAGATGAAGAGAAAGAATTACAACGCCTTTTTGAAGAGCAAAAAGATAAACGACCTTATAACATAGGGACCAATTATCGTTTTTTCTTTGAAGAAATTAAAGAAAAAGCCCTCTCAGCTTCTCACAACAGACGTCAGAGCGCATGCCATCAAATAGCTTCCCTCATCTACCTTGTCCAAGATGGAGGGAAAGGATTAACAACCGATAGTGATTCAAGACACCTCGAAAAGGCCTTACGGATTATGCAAACTCATGTGATGGATAACCTCACCCTTTTCGATTTAGCTCAAGAGTTAAACCTTACTGAATCATATTTTATTCGTTTATTTGGACAGAGAATGCAGCAAACCCCAATGAAGTATTACATGAAATTAAAAATAGAAGCGGCAAGTGCCCTTCTTACTTGCACCGATTTAAGTGTTAAAGAAATAGCAGCTAAACTCTGTTTTAGTAGTGAATTTCACTTCTCAAAGCAGTTTAAATCAAAAACAGGTCTTGCCCCCACCTACTATAGGAGAAATTATCTTCAACAGATAGGACCTCATACTCATCATGTATTAGAAGATAATTAGTGAAATAATTACGCTCATTATCCCAGTAAAGAAAATAGCAATCCCACTCATAGCCCCCTCTACTTCTCCATACTCAAACGCTTTAGCTGTCCCTATTGCGTGAGAAGAGATCCCAAAAGAGAGACCAATAATCACAGGATCTTTTATCCTAGTGAGTCTTACAATTATAGGCCCCACCACAATTCCAGTAAATCCAGTAAACAGCACAGCCATTATAGTAATAGAGGGAGTCCCTTGTAATAATTCGCTTAATTCAATTGCAATAGCAGTTGTAACTGATTTTGGAATGAGAGAAGCTTCTAATACCTGTGGTAGATCAAATAGACGAGAAAGGAGAAGAACACTTCCAATAGAGACAGCACTTCCTACGATAGAGCCTACAAGAATTGGAATGAAATATTTTTTTACATAAGAAATCTCTATATAGACCCCATAGGAGAGGGCAATTGTTGCCGGAACAATCATAAATTGGAGACCATAAGCCCCCTTCATGTAAGAATCAAAAGGGATTTTAAAAAGTAAGAGAATAGAGATGATGAAAAGAGAGGCAACAAGCATCTCATTTGCGATAGATATCTTTACTCTCTTAGAGACATACTTACCTATACTATATGCAATGAGGGTTAGTGATAGACCAAAGAAGGGGGAGGTGTAGATTGTATTCATCTATTATGTTGACCCCTATTCATAAGAAAGAGTGTAAAACGGATAGCACTACTACTCGCTATAAATGTACATATGGTTGCTAATACTGCAATGAGGGCAAATTTTAAAAGATAACCCTCTAACATATAGATATATTGGATGACAGAAATCGTTGGAACTACAAAAAATAGCCCCATATACTTAATCAATGTTTTTGATAACAGGGCAATACTTTCACTTTTGACAACTTTAAAAAGGAGTAGTAAGAATAAGAGAACCATCGAAATAATAGGGGCAGGAAAAGCAAAAGGGAGGGTGATTTGAATAAAAACCCCAGCTAATGCAATACATGCAAAGAAAACAATTTGATAAAATAGAGTCATGTAGCCTCCTCTTAGTTAGTTAATGTAGCCTTAAATATGAGAAGAAGCAAGATTATTAGGATAAAAAAAAGTGAGCACATCAAGAATTAATCTGTTGACTATGAAAGATAAATGAAATAGAATCGAAAGGGAAATGAAAACTAAACAAAAGAGAGTATGAAATGGTTGGATTATCCCAAAGAGAAGAACAAATAGTAGAATTACTCGCTCATGAAGGAGAGTTATCAGTAACTCAACTAAGCGATACTCTTAAAGTCTCTTCTGTAACCATTCGAAACTATTTAAGAAGTTTAGAGGCTAAAGGGGTGATAAACCGTTCCCATGGCTCTGCTATAGCAGCATACCACCCCCTCTTTATGGAAAAACAATCGAGTAATGCAGAATATAAGAAAAAAATAGCCCAAGTTGCAGCCTCCATGGTGAAAGATGGGGATCGCATTATGATCACGAATGGAACTACAAGTGCATTTGTTGCAAAATACCTCTTTGGAAAAAGAGATTTATCGGTAGTAACAAACTCAACCCTCATTTCAGCTTATGTAAGGAGCAACCCCAGCATCTCTTTAACCATGGTAGGGGGAGAGTATAGACCATCCGCTGAAGCCCTTGTTGGACCAATAGCCCTTTCTCAACTAGAAAACTACCATGTAGATATTACCTTTGCTGGAACTGATGGATTTTCTATCACCCATGGCCTTACTACTCACCTCACAGAGAATGCTGAGATTGTGAGAAAGATGGCCTCTCGTGCTACAAAAAAAGTAGTTGTCGTAGATTCCTCAAAATTTAACAATATAGGATTTGTGAAGATATGCAACCTCATAGATGTTGATATCCTCATCACAGATAATCGCCTTAATTCCCTAGCTATTGATGAAATATCATCATTGCCTATTGAATTAATAATTGTATAAAGTTCGTAATTTTTTTATAAGGGAGAAGTACCATATGGCCGTAGAAATTGTAATGCCAAAACAGGGAAATTCAGTCGAATCCTGTATCATTCTCAATTGGAAAGTAAAGGTTGGAGAAGCCGTCTCTGTTGGACAAATTGTCTGTGAAGCAGAAACTGATAAATCAACTATTGATGTAGAAGCTACAAGTGATGGGACAGTTCTCGCCCTTCTTTATGAAGAGGGTGATGAAGTTCCAGTAATGGCTCCTATGATGGTAGTTGGAGAAAAAGGGGAAAAAGTAGCCCTTCCAACAAAAGAAGAGACAAAAGAAGAAGTTGTTGCCACCAAAGAAGAAGTGAAACAAGAACCTGTAGAAGCTCCTGTTCTAGCGAGTCCTGTAGGAGATGGTACAATTGCTTCCCCTAGAGCAAAACATAGTGCAGCCCATCTTGGTGTCTCTTTGAGTGAAGCCACCGCTACAGGGCCAAAAGGGAGAATCATTGAACGAGATATCCTCACTATAGCTTCTTCAAGACCATCTCTCTCTCCCCTTGCAAAAGAACAAAGTGCATTAGGGGGACAAGTT
>SABI01000435.1 GCA_009929055.1 Spirochaetia bacterium
GAGACCTATGGCACCAATATCCAAGAAATCCACCGCTCTTCTTACAAAATAGAGATAGATGAACAAAACAAACTCATCCAGGGTATGGTAAACGGAGAAGTTGTAGTAACCCAGCCCATATTAGGCCAAGTGGATAAAGAGGCGTTGGAAAATCTGCGCATCATATTAAACCCTGATACAATAAGAAACTTAATAGATTTAATGTTTTTTACATCATCTGATAAACTTAATACTGTATTTTTGTTAGGGCCAACCGCAACAGGAAAAACCTCCATAATAAGGTATCTATCCGCGCTGGCAGGCAAAAGATTCTTAAGAGTCCAGGTAAACTCCCAGACAGATGAATTAGACCTATTAGGCCATTTTATGCCAAAAGGCTTATCCATTAGCTATGAACAAGCAGTAGCTATTATACGAGAGCATATTGAAACCAATCAGATATCAAAACTCCAATATGCCTTATCACTTGTTCTTCCAGATAATCAGAAACAGCGGGCATTAGACGATGCTGGCTTTGCCAAAAGGCAGATAGAATCAGCCCTGTACCTTAAAAAAGAACAATCTGACTTTATAAGGTCAATAGGCCACATATTACTCCATGGAATATCCGGCGTTGACCTTGTGTTCAAAAAGGCGCACTTCTTAGAGTCCTTGGAAAGAGGAGACTGGATACTATTAGATGAGATAAACCTGGCAAGGGAGGAATCATTAGGTATTATATACGGGCTTTTAACAAGAGGATACCTTGATTTTAACGGAGAAAGAATATATCTAAAAGCAAATAACGGCATGCTCTTTGCCGCGGGAAACCCCTCCTCTGATGCGGGAAGGCAGTTATTCTCTGAAGCGCTGGAAAACCGCTTCCAGGTATTCTATACCCCTCCTATGAAGCATAGCCAGCAGGCGGCCATACTCTTTGGCAAATACCCAATAGAAGGAATAGGCTTTGCTGACATAGAGGCATTGGTTGAATTGAACAGCGCTTTAGACCGCATCATGCAGGCATACAGGTTTGAGGGTTTTGAAAATGAAAGGCCGTATCCTTTTACAATAAGGAATATGGAAAACATCCTTCAAAATACAATAAAAAGATTATCCCAGAGCCAAAATACCCTAACCCCGCAAGAGGCCCTATTAAAGGAGATATTCATAGAATATAATGACATATTAAAGCGCTCTCCCAAAAACACCCCATTGCTTATAGACCATATAAAGGCCTCATTTAAAAATGATATAGAAATACCAGGTATAAACCTTGGCTTTACAGAAGAGGGTAGCTCTTTTGATGGTATATCATTACCACAGCCAGAAGTCGTTCCTTCAAATAAATCGCTTATCCCCACAAAAGATATGGTTGATCTTATACTAACAGAGCAGACCCTTGATGATACAAGGGCTATACTCTATGGCTTTAATAACAAGAGGCGTCCTGTTATGTTATTAGGCCAGACAGCAGGAGGTAAAACAGATACAGTTGCAAACACGGCACGCATATTAAACTGGCAATACCGCTCTGAAAACCTAAGAGATACCCCTTTATCAAGCTTAATAGGCACCTATCAAAGAGATCACAATACAGGCATATTAAGCTTTAAAGAAGGCATACTTATAGAGGCCATGAAGAACGGTTACTGCCTTGTATTAGAAGAGATAAACTTTATGGACACAGGTCTTTTAGAGGTAATATCAGAGTGGATTGATGAAGGGCATTTTACCAATCCAAAGACCCATGAAGAAGTAAGCATTCACCCTGACTTCAGGCTCTTTGCCACATTAAACCCCATACAGGGCGTTACCAGGCTCTCTCTTGGCAGAAATACCCTGCCAGC
>SABI01000436.1 GCA_009929055.1 Spirochaetia bacterium
ATATGAGACTGGAGGAGAATACTCTCGATCTTTTAAAAAATGTGTAATTGCGAGAGTTTTTAATGGGGATGTTGAAATAGGATGTTCCACCGACGATTCTTATCGTGGTGGAGAGTTTGAAAAAGTAAATGATAACTTACATGAACTCGTCGCGAATAAAATATTTCAGGCAAGGAATACACCGTACTAAACGAATTTTTAATGTGAGTCTTCTCGGATTTTAAAATCACTTCGTTCAGCGAGTTGATTTGAACAATAAAAGTTTCGTATATTTTCCACTTGTCGGAGCTAAGGATTTTTAAACCTAAATTTAAACATCTAATCAAGTGTTTTCTTTTCCATCCAATAACTTGTGTTCTTCTCTTAACTCCAAGGTAAGTATTGTTTCCTTTGTCCTCTTTTCTTTTCTTCTTGTTATCATTAATTTATGCCAGAAAAAGCTAGTGGGGAAATACCAATTCAAGTAATTAATAAACTTGATAAAAATCTTCATTCTTCTCCACTGGCCAATCAAGTCATTAAGATGGCTCAGCTAGATGGTAATGTGATTGATCAGACTTCCAAACAAGACAGACTCCAAGCATTGTTGGGAGATGAACTTCATGGAGGGTCACCAGACTCTTCGCCTGATCTTTCTCTTTATGCCAAGATTTTCAATAACCCTAACGAAGAAGATAGATTGAAAAGACTTACTAAATACAAAGAAGAACTTCTCTATCCAGACCTTCTAATTGACAAGAATAATGTCCCAGATAGTTACTTTGCTCTCCAACTAAAGATTGCCAGAGAAAGGGGTCAAGCTGGAGACTTAGGTAATATTAAAAATGTCAGTGACATTGATCAAAGTACTAGACTTGCTGCTGGTGAAACTATTTATCAAGATCAAAAAAAATCACTAGATAACTGGGTTGACTACCTCTCTTCTCCAGATGCTCCTTATCCCACTTGGTTTAAATACTACACTCTTACTAGTGTCTCTAAAATGGGTGTCTATGATAAAGCCAAACATGAATTTAGTAAACGGACTAAAAAAGACACCACTACTATCTTTCCCGACTTAAACCGAGAAGCTCTCTCTTACACTTATGATGTCTTAGAGAAACATTATCTTAAACATCAACAACTTGATAATGATGAGTTAACTAAAATCCTAGATACTGCTAATTTCTCTAAGATCTATTCTTTTGCTATTGATAAAGCCACTCCTGCTTCCAAAGAAAACAAAGAGAAGATAGAAGGTCAGTGGACTAAATTTAACCAAGGTGATGATGCTACTGCTCTTTATGAATCTCTACAGGGACATGGTACCGGTTGGTGTATTGCTGGAAAAGAAACAGCCAGAAGATATCTTAAAAGAGGTGATTTCTATGTCTACTATTCTAAAGACGAAAAGAATCAAAATACCATCCCCAGAATTGCTATCAGAATGGAGGGTGGAAAAGTAGCTGAAGTCAGAGGTATTGCACCACATCAAAACATGGAAGACAACATGCTTGATATTGCCAAAGAGAAATATCATCAATTACCTGGCGGAAAAGAGTTTGACAAGAAAGATGCTGACATGAAACTTCTTACCTTAATTGACAACAAGACCAAGAACAATCAAGAATTAACCAAAGATGAACTTAAATTTCTTTATGAGATTAGTTCTAGGATTGAAGGTTTTGGCCAGGATAATGATCCTAGAATCGAAGAGATAAGGGGTAAAAGAAATATTATTTTTGATTTAAATCGTTTTCTTGAAGGAATTGATGTCTACAATGGTGATCTTAGTTTACGCAGTCTCACCTCAGCTGAAGGACTAATCCTACCAGACACTATTAATGG
>SABI01000437.1 GCA_009929055.1 Spirochaetia bacterium
CTCGGGCGGACAAACAAAAAGCGTCCCCGGATATACTGGGACGCTTGTATCAGTGAGGGTCTGATGTAAACTTTAATGGTGCCGGAGACGAGAATCGAATAAGCTTTTTCTCCATATTAACCCAAACTGTTGCAATTACAAGGTTTCTGCTGACTCTGTACTTGTGTGTTCAATTAAATATGTATTAGCTCCATGACCAATCACATGCATATCATCACGGACGATTATAGTCAGTAGAAATCGACTTGTCTATCACAAAAGACAGATAACAAGCTTACAGGTTAAGCTTCAAATAAGCATCATCCATTTCAGCCTGTTCTATGCCTATGTACCGTAAGGTCTCACTAGAAGACCTGTGATTAAGTAACTTCTGAACCAGTCCAAGATTATTAGTCCTCTTGTAAACATGATACCCAAAGGTTTTTCTAAGGGTATGAGTACCAACATGTTCCAACCCTACTTCTTCAGCTGCATTGGACAGTATTTCCCAAGCCTGTACTCTTGATATGGCTTTGCCACCTTTACGAGAAGGGAACAAGGGAGCATCATATTCAGGCTTAGTTTCATCGATATATTCTTTTATGGCTTTCTTAGCAGAATCGTTCAGTGGAAATAGCTTGCTCTTTCCTGTCTTGCTTTCATTGAGACTTACAGCATCCTTAAACTTCCCCTTCTCATCCAAGACATCTGCAACCTTAAGCCCAAGCAGGTCTGACACCCTCAAGGCTGAGTTTATACCAAGGATAAAGAGCAGTTCATTTCTCTTTCCACCTGCTCTTAGTATCTTCTTCATTGCCTCAATCTTCCGTGTCTCTCTAATTGGCTGAACCATCTGCATACCCTTGCGTTCCTTCTCCATAATAGCCCCTCCTCATATCTAACACAACATGCAATATAATACATATGTGTTAAATACAAGTCAAGCCTTAAATTATACCAATATGTATAAAGTACCCTAATCCATTGCGGTGTCTATATTCACAAGTTTTATCCAATCTTACAGAACCTTATTCTGTTAGATTCGACAGAGTAGCTCATTTATTCTTATACGCTTATTCACCAGAGACAAGACACTCTAGAACGCATTAGAACGGTAAAGCTGTTCAAAGAGAAAACATACTCTTTGACTTAACTTCGTTCAACCTGACGCATCCTAGAGTGTCATTGAGGGATAGCTTGCTGATAAGAGATAGCTCTACGGCTGATTAAATAGGTCTTTGTTTAGACCTTATAGTCTTGAGACCGTCAAGTAAGTGATAACTATGAAGCCCGGGAGGAAGGCAGGGGGGTAGGAAGAAACACGCTCGGAATAATTGACACCTACAGATTTTTGCCCCAAAATATCAGGGAAAAATTACCGCTCTTATTGCTATTAAGATATGGCTCCGTAAAATCCTAAAATTGTATTAATACCAAGGATTCATCCTCAGTTATAAACTCATCATCTTCATCCTCATCAAAAGGTTCTGCTACCCACCAAGCCTCTACCACTTTGTTTTCTTTAATGTCTACCTCGCATAACGCTCTCCCGGAAGGTGAATTCCTATGCCCCCCACCGTTCACAACATGACAGGCTTCATCGTTTACATCTATCTTCATTGTTTCGAGTACTCCCTCAACTTTTTTAGTCCTATATGTTCTGCTAGAGTTAGGCATGCTAAGAGAAGCCCTGTAAACCTCATACATTTCAAAGACATATAACTCAAAGGTTTCCTCATCATCTTCATACCTTGTAAGATAGTGTTCTTCCAAGTTCTTAGCTTACTTACTTCCTGCATGGTCAGACGTTAAAAAACCTCTTTTCAGCATGAGGTATGAGTGTAAGGC
>SABI01000438.1 GCA_009929055.1 Spirochaetia bacterium
GGGGGTAAGCCTTCTGAAGCAGGTGATCCACACCGGCATCTACTCCAAGAGCCAGCATGTACTGCAGTCGAAGTTGATTCCCCGAAAGAGTAGTAAGGGGTAGAGACAGGAAAGGGGAACCTGATGACAGATTCCCCCAACTGCAAATTTATGAGTGCCCACTTCTGATAGGTAATGTATTTAGGTATCCAGAGTTTACGCTCTCTTTTTTTTTCGTTTCTTAATATATGTTCTTACTGTCTTTAACAGATAGTCAAAACTCTCAAGTTTACACAGATATGCTAATCCAAAATATAGGACAATCCCGGCCATAATTTGCATGGACATGGTTATAATTGGTGAGAAATGCAAGTATTGGATAGTGAATACTGCAAAGCCCATGATCAATGAAAGACATAATGGCGGAAGAAGATCTTTTGCTTGCTCCTTATAACCATAGCCAAGAAGCTTCTTGTTAGGCTTTGCATATATAAACGTTGCAATCATTCCCGTAAAAATCTCACTCATTGCCAGATAATACACACCAAAAGGAAGTGATATCATAAGCAATACTACCCCAAACGCTTTCTCAATAATCACTAGTCTTAAAAAAATATCGCTTCTTCCCATCGCGTTGATGGCTTGTAAATTTGCAGTCTGTATCGGCCATAAAGCATATGAGATACAAAACATCTGCATAAAGGGAACAGCGGGCAACCATCTTTCGGTGAGCAATAGAGTAATAAGAGGTTTAGCAACAACTGCGAGACCAATCATCATTGGGAACACAATAAAAGAACTTGTTACAATTGATCGCCTCATCATCGATTTCACGCGTTCAGAATAATCTTGTTGAGAGGCTAATGCAGGAAATAAAACAGATTGAATAGGACCATTGATGTTCTTTGCAATCAATTGAGGGAAATGTTGGCCTCTGTTATAGAAGCCCAATACTGAAGCAGAATATACCTTTCCAATTATCAAACTTCTGAGTTCTCTATAAATTGTATCCAATAATGAAGAGACTAGAAGTTTCCAACCGTATGAAAATAGAGTCTTTACTCTATCGAAAGAGAATTCAAGAGTGGGACGCCAGCGAACTGTAATCCATAGGATTATGGTTATACTGACTTGGCTAACTAGATGTTGAAAAACAAGCGCCCACACCCCATATCCTAGATAAGCAAGAATGATGCCCACAATCCCCGAAAGCACTCCCGCTCCGATACTACTGAAGAAAAGCTTCTTGAAACGCATAGTCCGCGAAACAACAGCATTTTGAAGAGAATTAAAAACACCAGGAAAGAGTGTCAATGCAAGAATACGCAAAACAAGAGTGAGATCTTCATTCCCATAGAAGCGAGCAACAACCGGGGCTACTACAAATAAGAAGCCATATAGAACCGTTGCTAACGCGAGGCTGACATAAAAAACAGAAGAAAGATCAATTGATTCAACAGACTTCTTCTGAATAAGGGAAGAATTCAAGCCACTCTGAATAAAGACATTTGCAATAGAAATAAAGATTAATACAAGAGCCAATACACCATAATCAGCTGGCAATAATAACCTGGCAAGAAATAAGGAAATAATAAATTGGACACCTTGCACTAGTCCTCTCTCAAGAAACTTCCAGCTTAAATTAGACAGAATTTTATGTTTCATCTGCGCTTTTTCATTCATACCATGGTGCAACTAGTGCTTCTCCTCAATTATGATTACAGAAGCCACTTCATCTACCGGCCGGCAACAGTAGATCAAGTATCGTTCTTGTTTGAGCATCGATTATTTCTTGGCTCTCTGTATCCTGGACAATTTTCCTATTCAAACTGCGTTCAGATTCTGAA
>SABI01000439.1 GCA_009929055.1 Spirochaetia bacterium
AATTCAGATGGGCGAGGATTACAGAGTAGATTATACTACAAGCAAAACCCGCCCAGGTTATTGGGAAAACCGTCAAAACACAATACCTGGTACGTTAAAACTGTTCAAGAAAGAAAGCGGGGATAGTTGGTTCGACTTCCAGAAAGCTTCAACACTATTTACTCACGGAGTTAAACGTAATGACTTGAAGTGGAGTAAAGACGCAGTAGACTGGGATTTAGCACAAGAAGTTGCAGACGAAATCGTTGAAATTGCAACACATTCCGACTCAAGTAAAGAGTTAATGGAGCAAGTATATGACATGTATAAGAGGAGATTTCACAAAGAAGTTAAAAGTGAAGACGTGCCGAGTAGTGGAGAGCTAGAGGAAGTAGACGTGCAAGAAAGTGGAGAAACGGACGGAGAAGCGGACGGAGAAATGGACTCTGAGTGTGGGTCTGGGGAAGCTAGTGACGACTCAGAAACGGACGATAACAAGGATAGTAACGATGAAAACCCAGAGGCTAAGTCAGAGGGAGATGGTGAAAAAACTGGCGGTAAAGTGGTAGGTTGTACGGATAAAGACGACGTAAATAGTGAGTTTGAAAAAGAAATGGAGCGGATGGAAAAAGAGTTTCTAGGTAAAGCACCACTAGAGGAGATGTTCGGTAAACGTGCTAAAGAGCTTGTGGAGGAAAAGCTTGAAAAGCTTGAAAAAGAAAAAGACAACATAAGAGAGTTGCTTGACTTACAAGAGGACGAATATACTAATCGTCTGAAACGGTATAATTCTAAGTGGAGCGAGAATGAAATTGCAACATACACAAAAGAGCTTTGTAAGGGTATACATTCGGGTACAAGAATCCTTTATGGGAAAAGGAAAAACTCCTATTACAGCGATGGCGAACGTAAAGTAGACAAGGTTAAAGACGTGTTAACGCACGATAAAGCCGAGGCTAACCTACTGGGGAATAAGTTAATTCAGATGTTAAAGGCTGCACAGAATAATCGCGGTGAAATATCCACGTCGGGTAGTAAAATTATTGCAAGTAAAGCATGGAAACCTGGCTACACAGGTGAAACCGAGGTTTTTTACAAGAAAACGTTTAAAGAAGAGGGTGAATACGTTATAGATTTAGTACTTGACGCGAGTGGTTCTCAGCATTACAGAAACTACGACATTGGTTCTCAGGCGTTCATAATTGCACAAGCGTGTTACATCGCTAAGATACCTTGCAGAGTAACACAGTTTAGAACTGTTGGTAGTATTACGTTATTAGAATTACTTAGAGATTATGATGACCCTGAGAAAGAAAACTTAAACTGTTATGAGTTTTATGGGGATAGAGAAAATCGTGATGGTTTAGCAATTCAAATGGCAAACGTAGAACTACAAAAACGGCCTGAAAAGAACAAGATAATGCTAGTACTTAGTGATGGGTTACCATGCGACGTATGCGGTGGAAAGATTATAGATAAAAGCGGTGGGTTAGGCCGTTATTTAGGAGAGACCGCAAACGACAAAGCTATAAAGGATATACACGATACAGTAAACCGCATACGTAAAAGTGGAGTGGCTTTGATGGGTGTGTACGTAGGAGATTCGGATTCAATCACGTTAAAGTTTGAAAAGATGATGTATGAAGCAACAGAGGATAAGTTAGAAGATTAGCACATTATAAATTAACAGTTGTTAATAGGTAAAAATGATAAGGTTAACATAGCACATTATAATTAAATAGGTAGATTATAGTCTATCTATAAAACAAATTATGTTAAAAGCAAAAAATAAAAATACAGGAGAGGTTAGAGAGTTTGAGAAAGATAAAATTGGATACTTATGTAT
>SABI01000440.1 GCA_009929055.1 Spirochaetia bacterium
AAAATAATTTTGACAATACGAAAGTTTAGAAAAATTATTCCTGGGGAGGTAGATGAAAATGGTAAGCCTAAATACATAGATTATTATTTACCAGTATATACAGAGGAGGAATTAGCCAAAATGGACGATAAAGAGAAGGCCCATGTTGAAGCTCAATTAAAAGCTGACTTCATAGAGAAAGGCGGCAATGAAGCTGATTGGGAATCGAGTCGAGAAAAGAATGAGTTCCTTGCTGATATATTTACTAATCCCGCTTCTGGCGATGAAGCCTACAGAGCTGGAGAATATTCTTATAGGCACGCTAATACTATAGAAGAGATGGCTAAAAAGGCTACTGAGAAAGCTAAGTCTAGAATAGGTGTTGATTGGGATAAAATGAGTGAAGAAGACAGAAAGAAAGAAATAGACAAGGAAATGGAGGAATTAAAAATTGCTAACAATCAAAGAGAAGATGCTCAATATAATATCTCAGAGGAAATTTCATTTCGTCGAGGGAACAAAGGAAGTCTTGTGGACTCGGAAAAACGTATAGCCGAAGAAGAGAAGAATCCTTGGGCTTCTAATGCTGGCATAGCTGAACCAGAGGAAGCTCCTAAGTTTATTGACATAGATACTTCTGGAGATTTAACTGGTGATAAACCTAGAGCATATAGAAGAATAACTAAGGGTCGCTTAGGTGGCACTGAATAATTTTAAATATATGATTAAAAAAAATATAACTCAAAATGGCTCAAAATCCCTAGATGGTGTCTTGTCTATATTCAGTCCTAATTCAGTTATAGGAAAGAAACAGGAAAAAGTAGAGGCTCAAGCTTCTACCTCTCCTGGTGTTATTTTAAATAAAGATTATGAACTCCCAGAGAAAATGATAACAGATAGGGGTATGGCTGTTAAAACAATATCAATGTCTGGCCTAGAAAGACTGGGAGAGGCAGAAAAAAAAGCACAGCAAATTGATTATGGCTCTAAACAAAAGGGTAGCTTTATTGGCATAGATGTTGATTTCGGAGTTAGTGTGGAGGATCTGGTTAATCTTACTAGGGAATTGCTAATCAGAGGCTATATTGACGAAGATGATAAGACGCTCTTGACCATGAATAGTTTAATGGATCCCATAAGGAGATGGGTCAATGGAAAAGAAATAACAACTCAAGAAGCTGAGCAAATTAACACCCTTAAAGTCAACATGATAGATGTCTTGGATGTTGCTGGTAAAAGATTTTATGGCGAAGATAAAAATGCCTATGAAACTTTATTAATGGACAACATACAAAAGAGTGTAAAAGACCTCAAGCCAATGGCTAAACTTTATTTCATGGATGGAAATGAGGCCATGGATCTTATGCACTCAGAGCTCCGAAATGCCTCTGCTTCGACTTATAATTACACTAAGACACTTTCTCCCTATGATAGCTCTAGAAACTCACAGACGGCCAAATCTAAGCTCCTGAATAATCCCTGGTATCTATCACATGTCAGAGCTATGGGAATGGATAACCCAGAGCTTTTGGACCAACTTGAAAAGTCTGCTTCTTTTCCATATATTACAGACCTAGAGGCTAAGATGATTAATGAAATCTCAAAGCATCATGATCAACTAAAAACTCAACAAGATATGCTTAAAGAGGAATTTGGTTGGGAGCACATGAATAAAGTTTTTAGTGAAATACAAGAGGGAGGCGGTACTCTCCAGGAATTATTAGATATGAAGTTCTACTTATATGACACTGCAATAGATGATGAGATTAGAAATTCCCTTTCTAATATAGAAAAAGTGTCAGTTAGTTTTGATAATTGGTACAATTCTACTATTGACCTAGAC
>SABI01000441.1 GCA_009929055.1 Spirochaetia bacterium
TTAACCTCATTTTCTATCAATTCTTTATCTGTACATCTATTATCTTCACTATGTATAAAAACATCCATAATAATTTTAGAGACAGTTTTATCTGTATTCATAACTGTTTTTAATAATCGCCTCACACTAGCTTCTGATAATCTATCTACAAATTCTTCATTTAGTTTCTCTATTCTTATCTCTTTTATATCTTTCATATCCCCTCACTTATATGAGTAATAGTACTATAAGATTACTTGTTTTTCCTCTTCTTTTTTAAGTAAAAAGGAGGGTTCTGTTGCCATCTTTAGAAGTATTAATTATGAGAGAAGAGAGTTCTAATTCCAATTCTTTAGCAAAAGAGAGAGCATCTTCTAATTGAGAGACAACATCCGTGGGACGGTGGGCATCACTACTTGCTACAATCTTTATATCATACTCTTTACTAAGAAACCAAAAGGAATGAAAGGGGTATTGTCTTCTCTTACCCATCTTGGTAGAAATATGAGGTTTATTTAATCCATAGCCATTAATTTCTAACGGAATAGAGAGAGAACTCGCACACTCTAAAATAGCTCTAGAACAAGCTATTGCGTCACTATCCCATTCAGCGTAGAACATCCCAAAAAGGTCAGGGTGAACACAATAACTAAATAAGCCACTACTGAGAGTCTCTATATAAGAGTCAGTATAGGCATAAAGAGCTTTTCTATCATTAGGGAAGTGTTGAATGTATCTGTCGATGACAACATCATTAGTTAGATAATGAACCCCTGCAATAAGGTAATCTACTCTATGTGAATCTAATAAATACTCTTGATACCAATTATGAAACAGAGGGTCATAGTCGCACTCTAAGCCAGTAAGGATACTAATCTCAGAATTACTGGACTGAAGGGCTCTACACTCTCCTAGGTAGGTCTCAAGGCTCTTAAAAGGCATTCTTGAACCAGGCCATCTCTCACTAGGCATGGGACAGTGTTCACTAAAGCCCAATACAGATAAGCCCCCTTTAAGGGCAACATCTACATATTCAGATAACTCACCTACTCCATGACCACAATACCAAGAGTGGGTATGAAGATTAAATTCTTTATTCTCATTTTCATTCATGTAAATAACAACTCCAGTAAAAAATGATTAATATATTTCTAGTATTTTTAGATTAAGCAAAATTTCTTAATATCCATGAGGAACTAACTTACTCTATAGTGGATTATAATCATCTCCATTACCCTAATTATCGAAGCAATATTGCCTTTAACAGCAATAGATGTATGATACCACTTTAGAGAGATAGTTTCTATTCTTTGTGTGATTAGAAAATTAATTAGAAGGAACTCTGTCAGTTTGAATATATTTACTTTCACCACTAATGGTGAAAGTAAATATATGATTAAATAAAAATATAGCGCCATTATATGATAGATTGGCTATAAAGATTTAGATTCTCTTTTAGTTCTTAGGTGTACATCAAGTTACTCTTTCTTCTAAACAAATCTTTTATTTCTTCAACTTACTTGCTGAGTGAGTATCTAAATACCAATAGCAGCTAGGGTGTGTTTGTAATATAGAGGCAGGACAGAGGTTACTCACCTTCCCTTCTATTGCACACTTAATTGCATCTGCCTTTCTTTCATCTGGTACTGTGTTAATGATGTGGTTACTTTTTAGAATTTGTTTAACACTCATTGAAATAGCTTGAGGGGGAACCTCTTCTAGGGTCTTAAACCATTTTTCTCCCATCTGCTGCTTTCTGCACGCTTCATCAAGATCAACGATGAGATACGGAACTGTTGTTTCAAAATCAGCTGGAGGATCATTAAAAGC
>SABI01000088.1 GCA_009929055.1 Spirochaetia bacterium
ACATTGGAATAGTGAAACATGTATACAATGTAACCAATGTGTACAGTCTTGTCCTCACGCTGCAATTAGAGCAAAACAAATCGATCCTAAAGATCTAGAAAATGCTCCAGAAGGATTTACTACATTAAAATCTAATACTAAAAATGATCGAGAACTAAGATTCAAGATTCAAATTTATCCAGAAGATTGCCAAGGTTGTGGAGTATGTATCGAAACATGTCCTACAAAGGTGAAGTCCCTTGTATTTAGTCCAATTAACGTTGAACGAGAAAGGGGTGAAACAGGATTCTCAGAATTCTTTGATGACCTTGCCGATGATGTAGTTGATGGAATTGGCCTCAATACTGTAAAAGGTATGCAATTCAAGAAACCTCTATTTGAGTTCTCTGGTGCGTGTGCAGGTTGTGGAGAAACACCTTACGTGAAGTTGGTTTCTCAAATCTGTGGGGAGAGGATGCTTGCTGCTAATGCAACAGGTTGTTCTTCAATCTATGGTGGAACTTTCCCAACAACACCTTATGCTCAAAGAAAAGATGGGCGTGGTCCAGCTTGGGGTAACTCACTCTTTGAAGACAATGCGGAGTATGGCCTTGGGATGAGACTTGCTGTTGATTCAAACCGCAGACTTCTTAAGAGTACTGTTGATAAACTCTCTACACTTGGAACTAGTGAAGCCCTTACTACTGCATTAAAGAAGAATGTAGAACTTTGGAACGATCGAAGTGAAGCAGGAATTGATGCTCAAAAGGCTACTCAAACACTTCTTGATGAAGCATATGCAAAGGCCTCTAGTGATGAAGAGAAAAAAGCAATTAGTAAAGTAATTGAATTAAAAGACTATCTTACTGACAAAGACGTATGGATTATTGGTGGAGATGGTTGGGCTTATGATATCGGCTTTGGTAGTGTAGACCATGTTATTGCTTCTGGAAAGAATGTAAATATTCTTGTCCTCGATACTGAAGTCTATTCAAATACTGGTGGACAAGCTTCAAAAGCTACTCCTATTGGGGCAGTTGCAAAGTTTGCTAATGCAGGAAAACAAATTGGTAAGAAGAACATGGGATTCATGATGATGAGTTATGGCCATGCATATGTTGCTTCAATATCAATGGGAGCCAATAGACTCCATACTCAAAAAGCATTACAAGAAGCTGTTGAGTTTGAAGGTCCTTCAATTGTCTTCTGTTATGCTCCTTGTATTAACCATGGTATTAACATGATGAAGAGCCAAGTTGAAGAAAAGAATGCAGTAGATGTAGGGTACTGGCCTCTATTTAGATACAATCCAACCTTAGAGGAAGGAAAGAGATTTAGTTGGGATGCAAAAGCTCAAAATGGAGACTTCCAAGAATTCATTAAGAGTGAAAGAAGATACTCTTCTCTCTACAAAACAAACCCAGAAAACGCTGATAAACTCTTTGCATTAGCTGAAGAGGATGCAAAACGAAGGATGAAGTTCTATCAAGATATTGGACCAATTCTTTAAAACATTGTATTAATAAAAGAAAGCCGCCTAGAAATAGGCGGTTTTTCATTACTAAAAACAATTGAGTTATTTTTCTTTACTCATCCATCTTTCATATAAAAGAGCAGATGATCTATTCATCTCTTTCATAAATTCACTAGTATGTTTTCTAAAATAATAATAATCACTAATAGAACCTGTGTTGTTAAAAGGAAGACCCATCTTTTCTCTAAGGCGTTCTTCTTGTTTCCCATATGTGTAATGTAATTTTTCTAAGGTGTAATCTGTATATGTATTTTCCATAAAGACGCTATCTACAGGGGGCCTAATAGATGGGTGAGCCAAATCAGCTCTACTTTTTGGATATCCAAAGATTACGAGAGTAGCAACTGTTGCATATCTAGGAAGAGAGAAGAGAGAAACAATCTCTTCATGATTCTCTAAGATATCTCCTATATAACAAGATCCAATACCAAATGATTCAGCAGCAATTACTGCATTTTGAGCTGCTATTAGTGCGTCATCCATGGCAAGAAATAAATCTCCAGCTCCTGGATCTCTTTGTTTTATTCCTTTTGTTTCTCCTAGCGTGACGGAACCAGCTTCGTGGTATAAGTTTTCCCATTTTTGCACATCGGCTACGAAAAGCCATACCATTTGAGCTTTTGCTATCATAGGTTGGTTATCGCAAAGGAGAGCAAGTTTATCTTTAATTTCTTGGTCTATAACATCTATAACACTATAAAAAACTTGATTCCCTGCTGTTGGTGCTCTAAGGGTAGCTTTTTGTATAAGATGTTTTGTCTCTGCATCAATCGGTTTTTCTGAAAAGGAGCGAATCGATCTTCTCTTCATTAATAATTCAATCGTTGGATTTTCCATGTAATTCTCCTCAATTCCCCTACTGTACTCAAATAGGTCCTTGTTGTAGTATAGAGAGTGAAGGTGAAAATGAAAAGTGTTAGTGTATATTCGTATAGATGGGTAGTTCTCGGAGCACTGATGGTCGTAATCATGGCCTCTGAAATGCAGTGGTTAGTATTTGCCCCAATTTCTCGAGCTGCATCAGAGTTTTATCGTGGACAAATACCCCCTCATAGTATGCTTTCTCCCGATATCCTCACCCTCATTCATCTTATCTCGTATTTAATATTTACTATTCCAGCTTCATTTTTCATTAATAGAATAGGGCTAAAGTGGTCACTTAGAATAGCTGCTATTTTTATCGCAACATTTAGTATAATGAAAGGGGTAAGTGCTTATAATTTTAATTTAGTAGCAATATCTCAAATAGGACTCTCTCTTGGTCATGTCATTGTCTTAAATAGTGTGACCGCTGTTACAAATAGGTGGTTCCCTTTTAAAGAGAGGGGCTTTGCAACAGGGTTAGTCTCTTTTGCTCAATATAGTGGTCTCCTTCTGATAATGATTATTGCTCCAAGACTAGTTGCTACGAATCCTTCACTGTTTGAGTATGGAGATGGCCTACCAACTCTTTTAATGACATTAGGTATTATTACAAGTGTTAGTGCGGTAGGAGTACTCTTTTTATTTAAAGAAAAACCTAAAACCCCTTCATCTTTGGAACAAGTAGAGATAGGAAGTTTCCATGAATCTTTTCGCTTGTTGCTTCATAAAAAGCATATGGGTGGATTTATGATTATCTTTGGTCTTTCTTGGGGCCTCTTTAATGTGTTTATTGCTAAAATTGATAGTATTACTGCATTTGTGCATATAGAAAACTCGAGTGGAATTTTAGGAGTTCTCTTGTTAATAGGGGGGCTTTTTGGCTCAATTATTATCCCATTTTTATCAGATCATTTTAGAAAAAGAAAACTCTTTTTCTCAATTTCAATATTAGGAATTTTCATAGGTGTTGTAGTCTTTGCCTTTTACCCAGTATTACTAGAAAAAGGAGTTCCTTTCTTTATTGTCTACATCCTCGTTATATTCTTAGGATTCTTTTTTCAAAGTACCATCCCTTTAGGATACCAATATGCATATGAACTCACATACCCTGTTCAGGAAGCCTCTTCACAAGGAGTCCTCCTTTTTAATGGGCACTTAGTTGGAGCTATCATATTAATATTTATGAACCTTAATGGGGGGGATTATCTAGAGTGGGTGTTAATTGCAAGTATTGCCCTCATATTTGCGGCTTTCTTTGGTTCTCTGTTTGTTAAAGAATCACCTGTTATTGTTACCGAAGATGAGCGACTTAAAGAAGCAGCAAAAAAAGAATGGGTACACCAATAAAAAAGGACTGCAAAAAGCAGCCCTAACATAATAGTGTATCAATTAATCTTCAGGTGAAAAATCAGACTTAGCTGCACCACAAAGAGGACATACCCAATCTTCTGGGATATCTTCGAAAGAAGTTCCTGGTTGGACACCGTTATCTGGATCTCCATCAGCTGGATCATACACATATCCACATAAATCACAAACATACTTTTTCATGTTAATTCCTCCTACCTAATAATATCTAATAGAATAGCGTGTGTATGTAAAGAAATCAAGCTGAAAGGAAAAATGATTTATGTTTACACATAGTCCCTTCAAGAGTCTCTACTTTTCTCTTTGGATAAAGGGAAAAAATAGAGGTAGTTTCTAGAAGAACACTCTTAATATTGATGCGAAGGTGCTGTTTTCTCTCTCTTTCTAGAGAATCATATGGGTTTAATAGAGGATTTTCATATTCTTTATAACAATTTGTGAGATAATGCTGTGGACATGCTATTATCATAACAATCTATAGGTGAATAGGGAGTATTTAATTAAGAGATGTTTACAATGAAAATAACTAAAACCTATTTCTTTAAGATTCTATTTTCTTTTATTATTACTATTTTGATCACTATAATTTTGTTTTCCCTAATTCTTTATAGTAATTTTGAACAATCAAGTGCTGCTGTGATAAATAAGCTTAACCAAGAATTTTTATCTGAAACATATAGGTTGAATGAGTATGTCGAAAGGATGATAAAAATTTCAGGGATGGAACTTTTTTATGAACCTAGTATCCAAAAAATCATGTATCAACCAGATATTGCAAATTTTGATGTTGTTCAGGCGATTCGTCGTTTAGACTCCATTAGAAGTATGAATCCTCATACGCACTCTATTTATGTATACAATAATGAAAAAGAGTATATATATACAAATTCTCATATTGATTCAAATACTGTTGATAAATTTTTTGATTCTGGAGCAAGTGCTTTGTTATCTTTTGACCAAGACATTAAAAGATTGGCTCCTATTCCTCGCTATATCAATGAAGATGGGAATCTAGTTCCAATTTATTCTTTTGTATTTTACCAACATTTTGTCCAAGAACCCCATTACAGGGGAGCTTTAATTATCAACATTGGTCTTGATTGGCTTCATGAGATATTAGGTAATAATGACCAATCTGAAATTTATTTTATTGCTCCCGATGGAGTGGTTATGTACCATAGTGAACAAGAGAAATTCCTTAGTAAAGTAAGCGATACCCCATTTTTCAAGACTATGATATCTAAAAATACAACTGACGGCTATTTTATAGAAAAGAGAGGAGGGAAAAAATTCCTTGTCTTTTATACATTTAGCGCTGATAGCAACTTATACCTTACCCGAATATATGAATACGATATTTTAATGAAAGGGATTATTTCTATGAGAAGGAATACTCTCTTCATTTCATTCCTATTTTTAATTATTACAACAATTGCATCATTCATCCTTTCTAGAAGATTGTATGCTCCAATTAAAGGTATCGTTAAAAAATTTGATACCGATCCATCATATGAAACTCAAAATAATGGAGAGATTTCATTTCTTTCAAGTTCTATTGATCAAATGGTTCTCACAGCAGCCTCTTTACAAGAGACTACGACCTCTTACCTAAAAGCACTCCAAATAGATATATTAAAGGATGTTATCCTTGGTAAAGTTGGAGATTATACTCAATTACAACAACAGTGGAAAGAATATTCAATTCCCCTCTCCCTAACACTTCCTTTTTATGTTGTAGGAATTAAAAGTAAGAGAGAATCTATGGTAACTCTTTTTGACGAAGTCTCTCCCCTCATTATCCCATTCGATAACAATAGTTATCTATACATATGCCAGGATATTTCTTTTGAAGTGATACGAGCTTTTGCCCTCTCTTTCGCACAAGAGGAGTATACGAAAATGGTGTTGGTTAGCAATAAAATATTTCATATTACTGACATCACTCAACATTCTCTTAAGCTTTTAGAATCACTTCGATTCTCATTTATGTATGAACAAAATGTGGTCTATTTTCAACATGAAATTACAAGAAGTATACGCCAAGGAAATTATTCTGCTCCTTTAGAAAAACAATTACTTGCTTCTCTTCATAAAGGGGATAAGGAAGAGGCTTATGCAACATATAAACTATTTTTCTTGGATAGTGCCAACGATTCATTTAACCATTTTAGATTTTCAATGAAACGTCTTTACATATCTATACAATTATTGGTGCAAGAATTTCAAAGAAATGACCTTTTTGAAACATATCGTGGAAAGAGCATTAATGAGTTTGAATCATTTATAGACTCTTTAGAAGATGCAAAGATTTTACACGAATATATGTGGTCAATATGTGAACAGTTTTATGTAGAAGTGGTTACTCAACGACTAATTAAATCTCAATTACATGTATCAGTTATGAAAAATATTATAGAGAAAGATTATGCAAATCAAAATATGTGTATTCAATATGTTTGTGATAATACAGAACTCTCCCCCTCTTACGTCTCTAAGCTGTTTAAAACGCATGAAGGAATCAGTATTAACGATTATATCTTAGAGGTTCGTATTACTAAGGCCAAAGAGCTTTTACAAAAAGAAGAGTATACAATTAAAGAAGTAGCAGCTCTAGTTGGCTTTAGTACAGAAAATTATTTTTATGCTGTGTTTAAGAAGTATACAGGGGAGACTCCAGCAAAATATAGGAGAGGGGTATAATACTCTAAAAACCTCCTATTTGGGTTAGTGTCGTAATTTATAGTTTCGTCCATAGATCTCTTACTTCATACTACACTTAAGAAATGGAATCTATGTGGAGGGGTTTATGAAAAACAACATGAAAAAAGGGCTATTGGTAATTCTATTATTATCATTAACCATGACAATGGTTTTCGCTACAGGCGATAAAGAAAAGGGATCAAGTTCTGAAGCCAAACAGAAGGTAATGCTTTATTCTTCATTGAAGGATTCTCAGCTTTCTGCTATTCGCCAAGGGTTCATGGAGAAATATCCAAACATCTCAATGGATTATTATACAGCGGGAACTGGTAATGTAATGACAAAGCTTGCTACAGAGCAGCAAGCTGGTGGGATTTCAGCAGATATAATTTGGGTAGGAGATCCTACAAACTATATCGATTTTAAAGCTCAAGGATTATTGTTGCCATATGATTCTCCTGTTGCTGCTTCAATTCCTAACAAATTTAAAGATCCAGATCGGCTCTATATGTCAGCTCGATTAATCATGTTAGGTTTTGTCTATAACACAAATTTAGTAAAAGGAAGTAGTATTCCTAAGACTTGGGAAGATCTTCTCAAGCCAGAATTTAAAGATTATATTGCAATGACAGACCCAACTACTAGTGGAACTACATTATTTACTGTCGCTGGACTTGTTCAAAACGATGCATATGGCTGGCAATATTTTGAAAAATTAAAAGCTAATGGCATTAAATTAGAAAATGGATCAAGTGGTGTCGTAAATAAAACAGCTGCAGGTGAGTATAAAATCTGTATTGGTGTAGACTATATTGCCCGTACAGTGATGAATCAAGGAGCAACAATAGGATTTTCATATCCAGAAAATGATATTCCTATTATTGAAAGTCCAATTGCTATTATAAAGAATACAAAGAATCCAGAAGCTGCAAAACTTCTATACGATTATATTATCTCAGAAGAGGGGCAATCCGTCCTTATTTCAGAGTTCACAATACCTATTAACCCTAATATGAAACTAGAAAATGCTATTGATGTTAATGTGGCTGAAGCAAGAATGCTTCCTGTTGATCCAATTCTTCTTGTCCAAGAAAAGCTTCCTATGCTTGAAAAGTTCGACTCAATCTTTAAATAAAACTCACGGATTTTATTAACACCATCCTGCAGTTCCTCCTCATGGAACTGCAGTACTTCATAGTAGGAGGATCTATGTCTATCATCTCAATGAAAAATATACGGGTGAAATACGATAAGAATGTCGTTATCGATAACCTTTCATTAGAAGTTGAACGAGGGGAAAACTTAGCGATAGTAGGGCCATCAAGTTGTGGAAAAACATCGCTCATGAGAGCTCTTTGTGGATTTATCAAAATATCTGAAGGGGAAATTTCGATAAATGATCGACTAGTCTCCTCTCCAACACAACGAGTAATGGTTCCCCCAGAAAAAAGAAATATTGGAGTAGTTTTTCAAGACTACGCTGTATGGCCACATCTTAGTGTCATTGAAAATATAATTTATCCATTAAAAAAACGTAAAGTTCCAAAACAAGAAGCAAAAGAGAGGGCTATGATTGCCCTTAATCAAGTGAAAATGAGTGAATACGGCAATAGGTACCCCTCACAACTCTCGGGGGGGCAGCAGCAACGAGTTGCCCTTGCTCGAGCTCTTGTCTCTTCTGCTGAACTCATAGTGTTAGATGAACCTATCACCAACCTTGACGCTACTTTACGAGAAGAGATGGCTTATGAAATTAGGAATCTTCAGCAGAGTATTGGTGTAACAGTAATTTATATTACCCATGATCAAGAAACGGCTATGACAATTTCTAATAGAATGGTGATTATGGATAAAAAAGGATATATCCAGCAAATTGGGACCCCAGAAGATATTTGGAATAACCCAAAAGATATTGGAGTCTATTCATTTTTAGGAGTCTCAAACTTTTTACCAGTAACACCAAAAAACAAACTGCTTCATCTTAACTCAGATGTGACTAGTCAGAAGATGGCACTCGGTGCTTTGAAAATCCCAAGTAAAAGTGAATCTTACCTGTTAGCATCTCGTCCCATGGATGTCCGACTTCATCTTGATGATGGAGGGGCGGATGAATTTTTCTTAGGAAAAGTTGAAAGAGTAACCTATCTAGGAAATCAATTTGACTATATTGTATCGGTCAACGATTATCAAATAAGGGTTCAAGAAGATTCTTTGGAAGCCTTTAAGCGAGGAGTTCCTGCTGAGGGATCTTTTGCGAGAATGGAATTTCTTAGTCCTTCGTTATATGTCAATGAGAGTGAAAGAGATAATTCAATGATAAAGATGAATGATGGAGAAGCACTATGAGATATTATTTATCACGAATATTTAATAAACGAAATGTCATGGGGGAAAGAAAGTTTGGATTAGATTCGAGTTTGTTTCTCCTTACCTTAGTAATTCTTGTAATTACGGTATTACTCCCCATTGTGATGATTGTCTACAGAACATTTTTTGTAGGTTTTAAGCTAGATTGGAAACTTTTCACCACTACAATTGTGGCAAAAGAGAATCTCTCTGCAATTTATAACACGATACGAATTGCCTTCTTTGTTACAGTTTTTGGAACAATTGTAGGACTTTTCTATGCGTGGTTAATCGGCAGAAGTGATATCCCTATGAAAGGATTAATGAGGGGACTGTTTACTATTCCCTATATGTTTCCCCCATTCTTTGGGGCAATGGCATGGTCTTTAATGCTTTCTCCCCGTTCTGGTTATGTAAATAAATTATTTATGCAAATAACCAACTCGACTAATCCACTCTTTAATATTAACTCAATAGCTGGGATAGTCTTTGTAGAAGTGTGTTATTACTTTCCATTTGTATTTCTTCAAGTAGTGAGTGCATTAGAGAGGATGGATCCGACTCTAGAAGAATCGGCCCGTATCGCAGGAGCAGGACAATGGTATGTTATTAGAAAAATAACTCTTCCTTTAGTTCTTCCAGCTATTGCTGCAGGGTCTATGTTAATCCTTATCTCTTCATTATCTCACTTTGGAGTCCCTGCTATTCTTGGCGTCTCAAATAATATCTTTACCTTACCC
>SABI01000089.1 GCA_009929055.1 Spirochaetia bacterium
ACGCAAAAGAGTTCCATTAGAATGATAAAGAGAGGGTATTTTACTTCCATCAATAATTTCTTCAATAGTAAGATTGCCTTCGATATCGGTGGTAGTTTGTTGAGTCTCGATTGTCTTTCCTTCTACACTATATTCTCTTGTAACAATAAGAGAGGGATGGATAGTATTTTTAACCACCTCTTGGTCTAATTGCTCAGTAAGAATCACCTGATCGCTTTCATAGGTATAAAAAGAGACGAGATTCTCTTTATCTATCCTTATCTCCCTTGAAAGGGCTAATGAGCCATCACTATTTCTCCAATAGGTAATAAGATGTTTCATAATTCCATTCACAATCTCTTTCTTTTCAACGAGTTGACCACGTTCGTATCTAAAAAGGGTACTGCTCATATTAGAGCCACTTTTTGTGGTGATGCTTTGAGGTAATCCTTTTTGAAACACACTCACCACCTCTAAAGAGACCATATCTTCATTATAGGTAGTAACGGTTACTGTTTTTTCATCTTTTGAAAGTGATTCACCAATTATTTTTATCAATTCATTGTTATAGAATAAGGAAGAGATTGTTTTATTATCTGATTGTACTACTTGGAGGGTGTAAGGGAACTGATCCTTCTCGCCATCATCTATCTCTTTTATCTTCAATCCTAGAGGGTTTGATTCAAACCAAGCTCCTTGAATAGTAAAAGTGATACTCATTATAATTAATAGAGTAGCAAGTCCCCTCTTTTTTGTCCTCATGTAGTAATTCCTAGTAAGGTATTGAGGAACTCATCAATAGAGAACTCAGCAAAATCCCCATACCCTTCCCCTGTTCCAACAAAGGCGATAGGAAGATTGAGTGTATCGCATATTTGCACCAGAGACCCCCCTTTGGCTGCAGAATCATATTTAGTTAACATAAGGGCATCTATCCCAATAGCATTGTGAAACATAGATGCTTGGGAGATACCATTTTGTCCTGTTGTGGCATCAATTACTAAAAACTTTTTATAATTCTTATTCGCTATCTTTGATTTAATTATCTTATCAATCTTTTGAAGTTCTCTCACAAGATGTTCTTTATTGTGCATCCTTCCAGCCGTATCTGCAAGTATTAATTGCTCACCTTTTGCTTTTGCACTCTCAATTGCATCATATATAACAGCTCCTGGATCTGAATTAGGTGCTTGCTTTATGATACGAGTATCTGTTCTTTTTGCATGAAGTTCTAACTGATCAATTGCAGCCGCTCTGAAAGTGTCTGCGGCGGCTAAGAGGACGGTATTTCCTTTATTTTTATAATATTGCGCCATCTTGGCAATACTTGTTGTTTTACCAACTCCATTTACCCCTAAAATAAGGAAGATGTGTGGCCCATCTTCTCCAATTGTTGGGGAAAAAGAGCGCATCTTTTTATAGAGCATTTCTTTGATAGTAAGTTGTAAATCGCTCACCGATTTAATCTTCTCTTTCTTCGCTTTTTCTCTTAATGCATCGGAGAGTTCTATAGCGGTTTTAGCCCCTAAATCTCCTTCAATTAACATATCTTCTAGTTCTTCAAAAAACTCTTCATTAAGTTCTTTTATTCCAAATAATGCTTTGAGTCGACTACCAAAACTTTTTTTCATATCTTATTTTTCCTGCTCTCTTCTATTTTGTACTACTATACTTAGTTTTTTCATAATAATCAAATAAACGATAGATTGTTTCAACTGAGCTCACCAAGGTAATTCCATTAAAAAATGAGTGGAGGGTATCTATTCCTTCAAAAGAACTTCTTGGAAGTAA
This sequence comes from Spirochaetia bacterium, assembly GCA_009929055.1. Lineage (GTDB taxonomy): Bacteria > Spirochaetota > Spirochaetia > Sphaerochaetales > Sphaerochaetaceae > SABI01. Next base: position 1,771 of record SABI01000089.1, read on the forward strand.
GGAGGAGAGAACAAGGGTTACTCCCCCAACAAAAACACTCCTGACAAGGGAAGTATAAAAAGCTCCTTGGACTTTAGGGACTATTGCAGAGTATTGAAGATGATCTCTTTTTAAAGAAATATCGATGTGGTTGATTGGAGAGTCAACAATGATGTGGCTAGAGGTGTAAGAGGGTTTTTTCGATGTTATAGTAAGGGGTAAAGGAGGATCAGTATATATATAGGGAAGAGAGACCTCTCCAATAGTAGGTAATGAACTCTTTATAGAGAGGTTACTTGAAATGAGCATAGGGGGATAGAGAATCTTTTCTAACTCAACGGAAACTTCTTGAGTTTCACCCCCCTTTAAGGAGAGGGTTATCTCTTTACTTGTATGGTAAGGAGCGCTAAAAATAAGGGTGATACTCTCTCCTTTTACCATAAGATAATCTCTATCTTCTATTAATTTCTCTTGTAGGTGAATAGAGAGAGTTGGGGTAAATGAGTTAATTGCTACTAAGGAGTTCTCACTTTTATCAAATAGGTTCATGAGGGTTCTTAGGAGAACTTTTTGGTACTCTTTTTTATTCATCTCAGGAACTAAAAGTTCTGTTACTCTCTTCTTTTCTCTACTACTCATTGAGTAGGTATCAATAAATATTCTATCTAAAGTGTCAAAAGGTTCAATGTGTGTGGTAATAATTTCATCAACATTGTGAATGAGGGAGAGATGGCGTAAAATGAGAGGGTCTCCATCTCTCACTTTATCAATTATCTCTTTCTTTTCTTCAATAAAGATATATTCTAACATTAAGGTTTTTTCAGTTATAGGTTCTATGAGCCACTCACTCTCCCCTTGTCTCCCCTTTCCTTGTAGGATTGAATCAACTTCCTTAGCTTTCTCTCTCTCACTATGTTGATTGAGTCTAAATTCAACTTCCTTTATCCTCTCAGGTGTTGCCAATAGAGAAGAAAATCTATTAAACATAAGGATGTGACTCTCTTTAAGGGTAGGATAAAGAGTGGTATCAAAATCAACAATTACCCCTACCCTATAGGTAGGAGTAGAATAGAGTGGGAAGAGGAGAAGAAATAATATAATGAGTATAAAGGATATGTTCTTCACCTTTAACACCTACCTATTCACTATTAAGCCACGTCAAAAATGATTCAATGAATGAGGAGATATCTCCATCCATAACAGCTTGAATATTTCCAATTTGTTCATTTGTTCTATGGTCTTTTACCATTGTATAAGGTTGAAAAACATATGAACGTATTTGGTTCCCCCAAGAGATCCCTTTCTTTTCAACTGCATACTCGGCATGTTCTTTAGCTTGCTCTTCTCTATAATATTCATATAAGCGACTTGTGAGAATTTTCATTGCAAGGGCCTTGTTCATATGTTGACTGCGCTCATTTTGACAGGCTACAACTATTCCAGTTTTAAGGTGGGTGAGTCTTACCGCAGAGTCGGTTTTATTTACATGCTGTCCACCAGCTCCACCTGAGCGGTAGGTATCTATCCGAAGTTCAGATGGGTCGATAGTAACTTCAACATCATCTTCTATTACAGGAGAAGCATATACGGATGTAAAAGAGGTATGTCGTCGTTTATTTGAGTCAAATGGGGAGATTCTTACTAATCGATGAACCCCTGCCTCTCCTTGCAAGTAGCCGTAGGCATACTCCCCTTTCACTTGCATTGTCACAGACTTCACTCCACCTTCTGCTTCTTGTAGGTCAACAATATCTACTTTGAATCCGTTACGTTCACACCATCGCAAATACATTCTCATGAGCATACTTGCCCAGTCACACGCTTCTGTACCACCAGCGCCTGAGTGTACTGATAAAAAGCAATCATTTTTATCATACTTACCTGATAAAAGTGTTTTAAGTCGTAAAGGACGATAAATCTTCTCCAATTCAAGGATGCTCTTGTCTACTTCTTGGTCAATTTCACTATCATCTTCATCGCTATAAAGGGAGATAAGTTCTTCAATGTTATTCACTTCATCAATGAGTTCTTTCCAAGGAATGTACATCTCTTTGATTTCATTGAGTTCTTTAAACAACTCTTCTGCCCGATTTTTATCATCCCAAAACCCCTCTTGAAGGGTCTCATTTTCTAATGATTCAATTTTCTTCTGAAGTTTACTGGGGTCAAAGTCCCCTCCATACGTCAAAAGCTTCTTCTTTTATCGTATCAAACAATTGTTGATGTTGAATATTCATGCTAACTCCTTCTTATGTTGTCGTACTGTTCTCCTTTCTATTCGCCACCCTATTGTCCATGTTTTAAACTCTCCACTTTTTAAATCAAATGGGCAGCTCAATAAAAATAGAGAGTATTGATATAATGATTCTTTTCCCATCATCGTTTCAAGGTCTACAATAGATTCGTCTTTATAAAGGGAAAATCTGATATCAGAAGCAATGGACAACATTGTTTTATTATATTCATCTGAAATCCTAAAGTTATTTAAGTTCGGAAATATTTTATGATCTTCGTTGAGAACTCTATTTTTACTCTTTTCAACCGTATAGAGCTGTCTCTGCACAGGCTGCTGTCCAAGAGAAATATTCATTTCAGTTGCAAATATTCCTTTAGATTGACGAGGGCCACGATTGGTGAGGGTATATTGAATCACTACGGAACTACTTTTTAATTGGTATACTTTTTTTATCTCAACCGAACCTATAGAAAAGGGAACATGTTCTAAGTCAAGTGAAGTAGAAACTTCTTCCCCTTTGTCATCTACTTCAAGTGTCCAATAGTGTGAGGATGTATCATATGCTTTAGTTTTATCATATTGAGTAAAATCTTCAAATGAATGGGGTAATAACACATCATTAAAGAGTCGTTGAGGAACTCCATCTTCGAGATATCTTAAATTATGTCGTGTAATTTCTTTACTAGAGCCACTAAAGGTATCCCCATAATTCCATCCTGTAACAAGATAATTCAACTCACTAAGGACTCCCCCTTTACGGTTTATCACCCCTAATAGGTTTCTACTTTTCAAAATAACTTCATTGTATCCATCAAAATCGATATCTACCTCTCGAGGATAGGTAATTCCCTCATATTGGGCAATAAGTTTTTCAGCCTCATTAAGATGTTTATAGATATACTGTCGATATTCACTCCTATAACAGCCGCCAGATGAATCAAGGACAAAAGGACCCCCACTTTGACTCTTCATAATTAGAGTTTCAACCCTTTTCCTTACATCTTTATTTTTTTTATAGAGCCTAGCGAGTTCACTCACATAGACAAGTCTCCCATAGAGGTGGAGTAGTTCATTGTGTTCTATGAGCATCTCATTGACACAACTCATCCCTTGATGATGAGAATCATTGCCATACCACCCCGTAAGTAAATATCCCTTCTTTAGATTACTTAGGCTTGTTGGAAATGCACTTAGCAGCTTCGTTTGTTTATTTCCGTTTTCAATTATTGCAAATATTTTTTCAAATATTGAAAGGGGAGATGGTTTAAGGGTATTAGAGTTACTTGCTTGATACATATGATCTAGATTAATCATCACAACATCTACTTTTTCATTATGAGAAAAATCTAACTGTTGTAATGATTGCTCCAATTCATCAAGGGTAATTTTATTACTTCGAAGAAGGTCTATTGCTTGTTCCACCGTATGGTTAATAGGGAATACTTCAATTGTTTTTCCAATATCTTGCATCACAAAAGGCTCTTCTTGATACGTCTGTTCAGTATTGGAGTTATAGGTAGAGATTAAAAGGCGGTCTACTGAGCATACTTGCATAGTAGAGACAAAATTAGGGGACCACATTTGATTGAAAAGCCACATACTTTTAGGCCTTTTCCCAAATCGTTTTCTAATAAATGTTGTAGTAGCTTCAATATGGCTAGATCTATCTTTAGGGTGCAATAGCGATAATAGTGGTTGGTAAAAAGCCCCTGTAATTAATTCTATTTGATCTTTTTTCACAAGGTCTGCAATGAGCATATTGATTTCAGGATGGTAGAGTTCAAACCATTCAAAAACTGTTCCTGAAAGAAATAGGTGAATCTGTTTATGAGGATGTTGATACATGTAGGTGAGTACAGGTTTATATACCTCGCTAAGAAGGTTTTCCAATATAAACGTTGGAGTACCTGGAGCAATTTGACTGTACACACCACAAATCATATACGATTACCTTATTTTGCTGCAATAATACATTTTGTTGGACAGGCAGCAGCAGCTCCTTCTATTTCATCACTTGGTTTAGAATAATCTATAGCAGAGAGATTGTCAGTTACCACACATCCTGAAAGGGGAAATTTTCTTACACAAATATTACAGGCTATACATCCTACACTACAAATCTTTCTAACCACAGCCCCTTTGTCATGGTTATTACAGGCAACTACATGGCTCCCCCTATAAGGGATCATTTTAATTACGTGTGTTGGACAAACAAGGGTACATTTTTTACATCCGATACAAAGTTCTGGGTTCACAACAATATTGCCAATTTCATCTTTATAGATAGCATCAACTGGACAAACTTCAATACAAGAACCTAGATGATGACAGCCATATTTACAAGATGCTTCCCCTTTAAATAAAAGATGAGCTGCATTACAATTTGAAACTCCCATATACGTATAATCTTGTGCACTAACTTCGTGGTTCCCTTTACAATGGACAAAAGCAACCATTTTTTCAGCTGTCTCTCCCCCATCTACTCCTAATATCTTTCCCACAGCGAGAGTGGTTTTTGCACCACCTGGGCTACATAGTCCATTTTCAGCGCTCCCTTTTGAAAGAGCATCTGCATATCCTGCGCACCCTGGAAAGCCACAAGCTCCACAGTTAGCTCCAGGGAGAACTGTAAGGATTTGTTCAGCGCGTACATCTTTAGTTACAGCAAATTTCTTTGCTGCAATTGCAAGAAGTACTCCAAGGGCAAGACCAAGAGAGGCGATAATTAAAAAAGCAAATAATATATTCATAACAGTACTATCCTAAAAGATTGGTTAATAGTGATTTGTCAAATGCCATAAAAGCAAGAGCCATAAGTCCTCCACTAATAAAGGCAATTGGAACACCCCTAAAAGCTTTGCGAACTGGATGTAAGTCGAGTCTTTCTCTAATATTACTCATCAATACGAGAGCTAAAGTAAACCCGAGCCCTGCAGCAATTCCTGCTACAAAACTTTGCATTAAATTATAGCCACTCGTAATATTGATAAGGGCAATACCTAATACAGCACAGTTTGTAGTAATAAGGGGAAGAAAGATCCCTAGTGCTTGGTAAAGACTAGGAGAATTCTTTTGAATAACCATTTCAACAAATTGAACAAGAGCTGCTATAACTAAGATAAAGCTAAGTGTTTGTAAATAGGTGAGATTTAATGGCACTAACATAAAGGTATAGACCAAGTAGGTAATAATTGAAGCTATCCCCATTACAAAGGTAACAGCCATCCCCATCCCTATAGCAGACTCACTATTTTTAGAGACCCCAATAAAAGGACATAAGCCTAAAAATTGAGTTAAAATAAAGTTATTAATAAAAATATATGTAATAAATAATCCAACATACACCATAGTAATTACCCCCTTTTCCTTTTAGAAAACCACTCGAAAAATCCTTTTAAATATCCCATTAACAACAGAGCCCCAGAAGCAAGAGTGAGAATTCTTACTGGATAGGTATATAAAAGAGGAATCTGTATCACACCATCAAAATTACCTAAAGCAAAAAGGGTAATAGTTCCTGAACCAAACACTTCTCGAATTAAGGAGATGAGAATCAGGGCAAGTGTAAATCCAACACCCATCCCGATTGCATCAAGGAATGAGTCATAGAGGGTGTTTTTGTTGGCAAATGCTTCAGCCCTCCCTAAAATAATACAGTTTACTACAATAAGGGGTAAAAAGATTCCAAGAGACTTATAAATACTAGGAGCATAGGCATGCATCACCATTTCAACAATGGTAACGAAAGCTGCAATAATTACAATATAAGAAGGAATTCTTACACTAGAGGGAATAATATTTTTTAATAGCGAAACAAAGATGTTTGAAAACACTAAGACAAATATAACCCCAAGGCCCATCCCTAGAGCATTAATCACTTGAGTGGTAACCCCTAAAGTGGGACATAGACCAAGCATCAAAATAAATACTGGGTTTTCTTTAAATAATCCTTTAGAAACAATACTTAATTTAGAGTCACTCATTATTTACCCCCCTTTTCTTCAACAAAACTAGAGCCATAAGCAATAGTTTTAGCGATTGCGCTAAAGGTAACAGTAGAGCCACCTATACTATCTGCCTCATCTTTATCTAATTGGCCCTTTTTCACAGGAACAGGAGTGTTTCCTCCAGTATTTTGGAATTTCTCCATGTATTGACCCTTTTCTGCTTTCTTCCCAAGTCCTGGAGTTTCACTATTAGCTAAAAGTCGAGCATCAATAACAGATCCTTTAAGGGTGTAACTCACCATTAAATTAAATTCTCCACCATACCCATTACCTTTTAATGAAACGATATACCCTTCAAGAACATCATCTTTATAGATGGGGTACAGTGAGTTAACTACACCATCGGTAACATCTTCTTTCTCTTTAATATCATATCCAGGTGCTACTTCACTTAAGGCATTAAGAACTACCTGCGCTTCGTATTCTGCTATTTTTGGGGCAGTAATCGAATTTATTAAGGCAAGGGCTGTTGCAGCAATGGCTGCAATAAGAGCTAAAGTTATTCCAGTTTTTATCGCTTTGTTCATGCTTTCACCTCTTTTTTCTTCTTAGCCTCTTTTATTACTTCACCAAACCTCTTAGGCATAACATAGCGATCAATTGTTGGGACAAATATGTTTACGAGGAGGATGGCCAAAGAGACGGACTCTGGAAGAGAGCCAAAATAACGAAGGAGGAAGGCAAAGAACCCTATGCTTACTCCATAGATAATCATCCCTTTATGAGTTACTGGGGAACTCACCATATCTGTTGCCATAAAAATAGCACCGAGAATCATTCCACCACTAAAGACTTGTAGGACAAAATCGCCACTAAAAAGACCCATTCCATTTCTTAATCCACCAAAGATAAAGGCAAAGGCTGAAAATGAGAGAAGCATTGAGAGGGGAATATGCCAAGTAATAATTTTCTTAATCATTAAGTATATGCCACCAATAATTAATAAAAAGGTAGAAACTTCTCCAATACAACCTGGAATATTTCCAAAGAAAGCATCTATGGTATATTCGCTTATATTAATAGAAAAGGAAGAGAAGAAATTACTTACATTTTGAGCAAACAAAGAGTAAGGATAATCTGTTGCTTCTAATATTTGTGTACTTGTTAAATAAGGGGCCGCTTTATCAGAAACAGCCATCTTGATTTGAGTAAGAACCGTTGCACTACTACTAGAATCTATCCCCCTTCCCACTAAAGCTCGAGGAAGACGATAGGTGTTCATTAATCCTGTGAACGAGAAAAAGACCAACACTCTCCCTGCAAGGGCTGGGTTCATCCAGGAGAAATTCCTATTTTCTTTCATTTTTCAATTATATCATTATGTAAAAACAAAACAAGAATTTAATACTTCTCACCAAAATAACAACCTTTGTATTAAGAGTAAGTTTGTATTATACTTCCAAAGTAATGAACATATTATTTATCTCAAACGAATGTATTGCTGCGAATTTGGCAGTTATATTAAAAAAGGAGGGGCATAACGTCAAATTATTTATTAAAAATAAA
>SABI01000442.1 GCA_009929055.1 Spirochaetia bacterium
ATGACAGGACTTGACCAAGAGATGATGCAAAAAAACCTTAGCTGTAAGAATATCAAAAGTGCCCAAAAGAATATGGTAACCTTTAGCATAACTCTTTTCTTTGTAAACTTCCTCTTCCTAATGCTTGGAGCTGCACTCTATATCTTTTCTGCACAAAAAGGAATAGACATTAAAGGCGATATGCTTTTCCCAACCATAGCCTTTGAGCATCTTGGACCAATTGCAGGAGTAGTATTTATCATTGGACTTATCTCTGCACTCTTCCCTTCTGCCGACGGAGCCTTAACCTCTCTAACCACAGCCTTTTCTGTCGATTTTCTTAACCTTGAGAAAAGAGAGGACTATAACGAGAGAAAGAAAACCAGAATAAGACATATAATCCATATAAGTTTTGCCTTAGTATTCGTAGGAGTAATAATATTTTACGGACATCATCAAAACGACCATCTAATCGATATACTTTACCAAGTAGCCTCAATAACCTACGGACCACTATTAGGGCTCTTTGCCTTTGGACTACTAACCAAACGAAAAGCCAACGACCGTTACATCCCAATAATATGTATAATCTCCCCAATCCTATGCTTTATCCTAAATATCAACTCCCAAGCATGGTTCAACTACAGCTTCGACTTCGAACTCTTAGTCCTAAACGGACTTATAACCTTCCTTGGAATACTAATGCTTAGCAAAAAAGAAAAAGCAGTAAAGTATTAGTGATAATATTATTAAAACAAAGTACCTTGAACAGCAGTTTCAACAACCTTTGCGTATTTACAAATATCAATTAGACTTGCACTATTGTTTTTCCAAGTGTAGAAATCATTTTCTGCTAATAAGATATATTCCCATTCTCTATTATCTCGAAATTCAGGATTTAATGAATTAATTTTCTTACACCATTCAATAGTAGCTAATTGCTTTTGTTTAACATTGCTATCATTTTTTTTATCTTCTCCCTTAGTCTCAATAACATAATATTTGTCCTTTGTCTTTACTAAGAAGTCAGGAGAATAATTAAATAATAAGCCATCTTGTCTAATATAGAAAATAGATGAAAACATATGTTGAGTTTCATTTATCTTTATAAAACTTTCAACCTCACCATCCAAATCCAAAAACTTAATAAAATCTTTTTCCAAACCACCTTTATTCGAAGGATAGCCTAATTTCTCAAATATTGTTTTTGAAACATCTAAAGAGTAATTTTCCCTTATTCTCAATGTATTTACTTCTGAGAAATATCTTTTTTCAACAATAGCTTCTGACAAAATGGCCAGCCTTACGCCTGGCCGGACAAAATCTACTACGGCCGCGGTGATGTCCAACTGACATGGTATGAAAATTACGAACGGATGGGTGATCTGATGGGCCTGCCGCTCCTGGAACAACCGGAGCTCGCTCTTGATCCCGAGATCTCTGCCCAGATCCTGGTTGAGGGAATGATCCTGGGCAAATCCAACCGGGGCGACTTCACCGGGTACTCGCTCGAGAACTTTTTCAACCCCCAACGCGATGATCCTTTCGGTGCCCGCAGGATCATCAACGGCCTCGACAGTGCCCACACCATCGCCGGGTACCATTACAAATTCCTCGAAGCAATTCGAAAAGCATCATGAAAAAATTAGTCAAACTCGCAACTTCACAACTGACAATTGTTGTACCAAATGCTACACCAATTTTTGTACCAGTGGTTGTACCAGTGATTGCACCAGTGGTTGCACCAAATAGAACAACACCGGTTGTCCTTCTGCTCTTCACAACCCTACTCTTCCTGGTGGGCTGCAAACCCAAACAAATCATC
>SABI01000090.1 GCA_009929055.1 Spirochaetia bacterium
CTCTCTTTGAGGAGACTATATGGAGAAGTTAATTAAGCTATTGATACAACACTCTAAAGTTGGAAGCTTAGAGAATGAGCAGTTAGTAATGAAGGAAATCCGCTCTTGGGTGGGCGAAGGTCTTGAGGCAGAGTTTTACTGTGATTGCTATGAAAGTATTAGAAAACTAAAAGTTGTTGATGAAGATAGTTTGTTTAATAACTTTATCATGGCAACAACTTACAGAGAAAGGTGTCTAAGGCAACTTGGAAAATATGTAAGATATTATAGTGGCGGAATGTATGAGCCGTTTAATAATGGAGATGAACAATGAAAACTATCATGAAAAAAAGATCATGCCCAAAATGCAAACAAGGAAAGACATATAATCCTTTGCTCAAGACATTCAAAAGGTGCGCTCACTGCAATGGAACAGGCGATATTAATGTTTTTTCTCATTATGAGAAAGACGAAAAGTGTCCATACAATTGCATGGATTGCCCATCAGAAATAATGGATAAGTGCATTGATGCTTGTATCATATTTCCTGCTTTTAATAAGACGCCAAAAGATTGTGTGCTCAATGCAGTAATATCCCCTGAAATGGCAAGACTAACTCTTGAAAGGCTCAGATTTCCAGACCATGAACTTAGGTTGTCATATCGTGGGAATTTGGAACTAATACATGGCAATGATGAAACCCCTGAGCCCAAGAAAGCGATAGAGGTTGACGCAGAAATTGCCTTCAAATGCTACTATGTGATTGGACATGCCTTCAGAGGTGGATTATGAAAGATATAAATCCAGTAATACCTCCAGAAGAGCAAGAGCGGTTATTTGACTCTCTTAATAGCAGACATAAACAATTAGTTACTACTATACTGTCGCTTGCTATAGGTGGCAATATATTTGGAGAGTCAAAAGACAAATATTGTGCTCCAGATAATTCTGTTGAAGTAAGCAAAGAAGAATTTGATTTAGTAAATAGTCTTGAGGTTAATTGGGCTAAATCCTTTGCAGAGAAAAACGGAGATGAAGATTTTTCCTATCTTGGGATATTGAAAGTTAAGAATGGTAAGTTTCACGTGTTTCAAAATGGCAAAAAGCTGATGTCTATAAATCCAGTAGCGAAGCTACATAATATAACTTTGAGATACTATCTCGTTGTCAAAGTTGTTAGTGATTCACTAAGAAATAAAATAGTATTAGTATAAACTTAAAAGAAACAAAGGAGATGCAAGATGCTTACTATGAAGTATTCCACTAAGTTCAGTGAACAGAATACAATAGTTACAACCTTTCAAGGTATTCCAGATTATGATGCCGCAGATAATTTACATGATGCGATGTGGGGCTACTTTATTGATGATGTAGAGTCTTTATGCTTTAGTGAGTTTTCTGAGGATAGAAAAACGATTTGTGAAATATCTGTAGAAGGTGAACAGGTTCATACAGGAACTCTTTCTGAAACAGGAGAGTTCTTATATAAGAAATTAGAAAAAGCGGCAGGAGAAAAGAAGAATGATTGAGAGAACTCCAGAAGAATATGAGCGGCTTATTGAAATCTATAATTCAGTAGTTAGAAACCTCATAGTATCTGCAATTTCCAATAACGGTTCAGTACCGATTTGTTTGAGATATGACTTGGTAAAGACCTTACCTTGTCCACAGATATTAAGTATATTTGAAGGGTATCAAAAAATTGGAGTAGAGGAAATATTGGTAGAAATACTCAGTATTAGTGAGACTACTGCATATTTAGTATTTAACAAGTGCGAGTTTGCTACAGTAAATTTGAGTGAAATTATTCATATTTTGGATAAACTCCAGCTTGCATAAAGAATTTAAAGTATATAAATATAGTTCTTGACGAAATATCCACTTTTTTTATACTGTAATTGTGTTGCAATTAACACAAATAAAAAACTTGCCTAACTCAGGCAAAGGAGAAAAAAATGAGTGACCAAGAAAAAGACCTAACTTTGGAAGGACAAGAAAAAGAACTTACCTTGTCGGAAATGCTTGCCTCTTTGAATGAGGCTCAACTTGTAGCTTCGGTAGTTGCTCCAATCGCTAAAGACAAGAAAGTAAAAGTAGCTAAAGAAGTTAAGAAACTTCAAAAGCTCTTTGAAGCCAAGAAGGTAAAGACAGTACTTGTTAGTGATGGAAAGATTCTCTCGTTTGTTACTCGCACAGGTTTCCTGCTTGTTCCTGTCAGTGTCTTTGGTGAAACCGCCATGCTTCAAGAAGTAAAAGACGTATTTGATGCCTCTGAAGAGTTTAAGCTGAAGTCGGTGGGAGACCCTGAGTCTAATGAAGAGGATAACTATGAAATCACTTTTACCCACGAAGGTGAGAAACACTTGGCTCTTTTTGCCATAAAGAAAAACTCTCGCAAAGCCAAGGAAGAAGAAAAAGTTAATGTTGAAGATACTCCTGAAACTGAGAGTCAGGATGAAGAGATGCCCGAACTATAAACTGGGATATTGGGGCTGTTTGAAATATAACAGCCCCGTCCTTTAGGAGAGAACATGAAGCATGTTTTGACAATAAGCGAAAATTATGTTAAGCATTGGGATGTTTCCAGAGCTTTAGCAGAACTCGCACTTAACGGAGTAGAAAGGGCTAAAGATTGTTCAGAAAGCCCATTTGATTTCCAAAGAAAGGTATATGATGGAAACATTGACATATCTTTCAGAAATAAGAATTCAAGTCTATCTCTCAAAGACCTATGTTTGGGAAATTCTACAAAGAATGACCATTTCGGAGAAGGACTAAAGCTTGCAATTTTAACTTTAGTGCGTGCTGGAAAAGAAGTTAAAATAGGGTTTAAAGATGTTTTGTGGACTTTTTCCCTTGAGTATAATCAAAAATTTCAGTCAAACCTACTTACCCTCAATTCAAGTAAGGCTAAAGTATCTCGCAAAGATTTGATTATACAAGTTAACAACATTTTGGCAGAAGAGTACGAAGAGTATGGAGCATTTTTCTTAGACCAAGAGCCTACTCTTTATTATGAGAATCAATATGGTAAAATAACTACAGAGTTTGCGGGATGTTATCTTGCCAGAATGAATACCAGATTAAATACTCTTTTTGGGTATTCTTTGAACGATTCTGTATTAGCAAATAATAGAGAGCGCAATGTAATAGCAGACCAAGCTAAGGTATTTAGCTCTTTAATCCTGCTTCATTTTGAAAAGATATTAGAGACTGGAAATTGGGATAAGGTATATAGAACCTTTTTCAGAGTACTATTTGCTTATGGTGAGGATGTCACTTATACGCTAGAATCAGAGGTTATAGATTTCTTTGCTAACAGAGGTCTTTTATCAGGAGAAATATTTGAGAAATATGCAGAAGAGTATATTACAGAAAATACATATTACTCAGACAGCGCTGTTGAACTTGAGTTAGCAAGAGCACGGGGTTTAACAATTCAGTATATGCCAAGCCACAGAACTAAAGCCTTTGAAAACAGTAAAAGGTTTAATAATATTGGTGGTGTTAAAGTTAATTATAGTAAAAGTGGTTTTGTAGGAGAGATAGCTAAGAAATACTCATTAGCGGAAGAGGACGTTAAAACCTTAAAAGCATTCATGTACTTAGGAGACGATAATGCTTGAGTATGAAAAATTCATTGAGGAGTCTTTAGATAAAGATGAAGAGGTTGGAAAGATTTTAATAGCTGCTCGACTTTCCAGTGATGAAAAATTTGAAGAGTTCTTCATTGAGCAGTATGTTGAGCTTACAAGGAAGAAAACTAAAAAACTGGGAATGCCTACAGGGTTTGACCACTCTAAAGAAAAGTTGTTTGAAGCGGTAGGAATAGATGAAGAAGAATTTAAAAGCACTGTAGAAGCTTTCTACTCTCCATCAAGCGCAGAGACGTCTAAACAAGTGGAAGAGCTTTGTAAATTAGCTATAAAGAGTAAATCAAAGTTAAAGATGGTAGCCATGTTAGCAGCATCCTTTTTTAATGTAAGCTCCACATTAAGTAAGATTCAAAAAATTGGGGAAGCAGTCTTGGAGGTTACAAGTGCGAAGGGAGAATAAGAGCATTATACAGGAAGTATATTCTCAAGCCAAGAAAGAAGGAAGAGATGTAAAAGTGGAAGATTTTGTCTCTTTAGTAAGAGATAAGAAGCTAACTGCAATTTCCTTAGTAGAGGCTTTGATTGAATCTTATAATGATTGTGCGGAATTAGAAGCAAGGCTATACCTCTGTAGAGGCTATATTGAAAAAGTAGTATTAGGAAAGGACTCTTCTAAAGATACTCCAGAGGACAGAAGTTTGGACAAGTTATTCACAGAAGAGTAAAATTATAGCCAAAAACAGTAAAATCAGGATAAAAGTTAAACCCTATTAGTAAAAATATGGTGTCGAAAATCTAACAAGAATAGCTAAAATTAGAAGGTTCTTATACAATGAAAAAGTTAGTTTTAGTGTAACTTTTTTTAACCCTCAGAAAGGAGTTGAAATGACCCTGCCGTTGGAATTAATCAGAAAATATGAGTGTGAAGGACGAAACGTAGAACTGTTTTATATCAGAAGAGTAGACTTATACGTATTAAAAGCAGGAAGAAAAGCATTTTTCGCAGTTCTCTATAAGGGAGTGGGAAGTTATTCTAGTGTTCCCGAAAAGCTTCCCAAAGATAAGCGTAAAGAAGCAATAAGCAAAGGATGGTGTGTATTTATGTCCGAAGCTTTAAGTTCAAAACTAAATCTTGAAAGTCTTACGTTCGAGGGATAAAATGAAGCCAAGAGATTATAAAAGTCTTTATATGGAAGGAAACCATATCAAAGAAGAGCGGTTTGGTGAAATGATGGAAGCTCTGGATAAGGATTTCCATGAGATGTTATTAAAGGTGCTAAATAACAGAACAACAATGAGTCATAAAAATTTCAATTTCGTAGTAACTGGCATGAAACAGAAGTGGGAAGCAATATTCTCTGAACAGAGAAGTAAGGGAAAAACCCTTTGGGACAGATTTTACAGGTTCAATATTCTTCCATATAAAGTTAAGTATACTGATGGAGTATGCTTTAAAGAAACACACGTCGAAGAAGAGGTTAGTGAACAAGAAGTTCCTAAGAAAAGATTTAACCTGTTAGAACTTTTTAGAGGTAAAAAATGAACTTTAGTTATCTGTTTGAGCCAAAGAGAAAGAAAGAAAGAATTAACTGTTTAGCTTGTCAGTACTCGTCAAGGTATTCAAAAGGAGGGTGTCTAAATTCCCTAAAAGCGCAGTATCCAAAAAATTGTAAGGCATTTAGAAAAGCCAAGTTAACTATGAGAGTTAAGGCAATGTTTAGAGGATAGAATGGAAAACACTATAAGAGAATACGGTAAAGAATTTTACTCAAGTTCAGGGCTAACTCCTGAGTTCGATACTTTCAGAAAACTCTTCAAAAAAGAAATTACTAAGCTCTTAAAGAAGTTAGGGGCTACAGACATTAAGGTCAGTTATGGTCATTATGAAATATCTGGATACTTTACCTACAAGGAAAAAGCATGGTATTTTAATAGTGGAGATGTTAGATTCAAGTGTTTAGATTCTATGTTATTAAGAAGAGTAAAAAATTATGAGGACTGCACGGGGTACATAAATCAGTGGGTTCCCTTTACAAGTCAGTTTGAAGAAGTATTAAGTCAAAAAATAAACTTTTAAGGAGATTAAGATGTGGAACGTGTATTTGTTGAATACCCCTAAAGATATAGAAAAAGAAGAAATCGAGAAGAGAGTATTAAACTCTTTCAAAGAAGATTCGTTCTTTATAGATAATGAATTAGATGTTCAGTTAGTAACAAGAAAAGCTATAGCAGACGAATTTATAGTCTTTTCAAAGAAGGATTATGATTATTATTCAGATGCGGGAATGCTTGATTTGAAGATGCCCAATACTCTATCTCTATTTGATTTAGAATCAAATGAAGTTATTATGCAGACCTTGGTAACATTAAATAAAAGGAGACGAACATGAAAGCAAAGATTGAAAACGGAATACTATACGTAGAAGCCCCTTTAGTTAGTAACCCTCCACGTTCAAAGAGCGGGAAAACAAAAGTTCCTTTTAGTACCAATGGATTCATTCAGTTGAAAGATGAGAATGGAAAAGACCACTCTTTATCCATTAACCTTATTACCAAAGACTAACACGGTCTCTCTCCAAGCCCAGTTTAAGGACTGGGCTTTTTTTGTAAAAATTTTTAGCTATGGTACTATTTTGGATGTTAACTCAGTTTGGATTTAGTTAAAGTTTGTGCAAAGTTGAGAATAGCACTTATAGTGATTTAAAAAGACTCACATATCTGGAATATAAACATAGTTACAAAAAGTCTCTATTAGTTCGCATATAGTGCTTGACTCATTATACCTCTATTATATAATGACTCTATGCTACTAATGTAGATTATACCTTGTTCTTTGACTGTATATATAGTGGATGTGTGTAACGACAAGATACTGAATCCCTTGATGGCAAGCAAGTCTAAAGGGTTAGATTACTAATAGAAAAAGGTTTCCTTGGAGAATGGTACGGTAATCTAAATAGCCTCAGCGGTCTTTGGTGTCGGGTATCTAACTGTTATGACACGGTGTGAGAGTAAAATTTAAGGGGCTAACTTGAAAGAGTTAGTCTCTAATAAGTCCCGCAAAGGAGCAAACAATGCTTATTAGAATCCAAAACGGAATAGCCACCATCTACTACAGGGTGGGGGAAAAAATAGTAATTAGAACAGTTCCTTTCGAGGAATTGGGAAAAGCGTTAGGAGAGATAAAATGTCTATAGTTGAAGTTCTTATGAGACGAGACGGCATGTCTCGGAAGGAAGCGGAAGAGCTTGTTGAGGAAGCCAGAAAAGACCTCCACAAAAGGTTGTCAGAGGGAGAACTTCCCTTTGATATTTGCGAGGAATGGTTTGGTCTTGAACCAGACTATATGATCGATTTAGGGCTACCCTGTTAAGAAAAAAAACAAAGCGGGACTTATTAGAGACTAACAGTCTCAAAAAATGAAAAGCCCTAACAAGGGCAAAGGAGCTAACAATGGAAGCCAGACAAGAAATGGCCTTAAGCCTCTACTTAGAGGCATGCAAAGAAACGGCAAATGCTGAACAGGCGTTTGCAATAGCAGCAAGCCAGTTTGCCGAAAAAGAAACCCCAAGAGTTCAGAGAAAGGGCAGTAAGCGAACACACTGCCTGCAATGTGAGAACGTAGGATGCGTCAGTAGAGTGACTGACAAAGTTACTATACTCTGGTGCGAGAAAACCAACACCAGAATATTTGAGTACCAGTCCTTTGAACGAGGACTTAGGTTGCTTCAGAGAGGGTGTCTCAAAAAGAACAATTTCCATGTGGAAGCAGAGTTCACTGGTAGGTTGAGATGAAAGGCACAAGATTAACACAAGAACAGAAAGAGCGGGCGGAGAGATATCTCCGATGGAATGACATTGACTCTTTAGCGGAGTTGATGGACGAAATAGCAATGCACGCAGTCCCAGACAGGAAACACTTTAAAGACAGATACGAAGCTGAAAGGTATTTAAGAGCGGGCAGAATAGCTGTCAGAAAAGACCTGATAGACCTAACTCTGGGAAACGCAGGATTTTCAGGTAAGCTGGACTTTTCAGGAGAGATTTACTTCCTTTCTTGGGAAGTCAATTACGGGAACCCCTTCACAGATATAGACTCTTGTCTTGATGCAGAACAGTTCCTCTGCGATGGCAAGGTTGCCATAAAGGTATACTTGAAGGTAGACTCGTTTGAAACAACAGAAGAGTTTAGTACACTAACATGTGAGGTGATAGGATGAAAACAGCAATAAGTGTAGAAAACACAATAGAAAAGGAGTGCAAGTACCTATGCAAAGTAATAGGGGAAGCGATTGGAGATAGAACATTTAGCTTAAAAGTCGATAAGGATAGTGTATTACTGGACTATACATTTAGTTCAGGAACTACAATAAGTAAAAAGTTTCAGAATATCACAGAGCTGAACACTTACCTTAGGGGTATGTGGGACATGTATCTATCCAGAAGATGGATTAGGGGGTAAAATGGAAAATACACATAGCTGTAAGAATTGGGACTTGTGCCTGATTTGCAGATGCTGCGATAGTGAAGCTATGCCTCTTAGAAGATGCAAGCTTTACGAACGAGATTCTCAGACAACCCTCTGGGATTTTGATGGAGTAGTGGAGTTCCACGATGTGGAAGCCAGCGGAAAGATTGTGGACAGAACAAGTGAGCTATTCAACTTCAAACAAGATGTAGAAATCTACAAAGAGGTTTCGACAGATAAGGGGATAACTCTTACTGAGCGGAAAGCGGCTCTCGTGTTCATGGAGAAGAAGTTTTCCGATAGACATAGGGTAGATATCAACCTCACCCAGTTTTTGCTTGGGAAGGCGTATAAGGACGATACAGAGTGCTACATGGCATACATCCAGAACCTTGTATGCAGACATAGAAATACCACAGAGGATGAGGACACTTGTTTAGATTGCGGGAGAAGAAGATGAGTATCTATTACAGATATGAAAAAACCGGAGACGAGTATGCCCAATTAGTTATCTTCAAGAGCGACAGTAAACGAATTGAGCGCATTGTAGATGTTAGCTATATGGGAGGCAAGGTGCACATGCTTTCCAGTTCAGTTTGGATACTACTAAAAGAGCGACTTATTCAAGTTAAAGTTAACGGAAGAAGTTATGTTCTGGATGACTTCAAAGAAGGAGGACTCTTTAAAGTTAAACCTTCAGTCTAACTAAAAGGAACAGATATAAGCCCAGACTAACCCTCTGGGCTTTTTATTTAGCTACTTTGTCGAGTAGAAAAAAATTAGGGGCGGTTATAGTTTGGCATGTTAGCAAAGGATAAATTGCGGTGTAGACAATGTTAGAGTAGTGAAAAGAATTTTGAATGAGTACAACTGTTCAGAATTTCGATGAGTTTACATGTTAGTAAAAGTGCGGAGTTAAGTAAAGTATTTAGAAGAGAACCAGAAACAGAAAAGTGCGGACAGAGACTGGGGTAAAAAAGAATCAATAAAGAAAAGAATAGCATGTTAGTTAAGTAACTTTATAGCATACTTGACATAGAAGTAGAATATGTATAGTATTTGAGTCAAGAATTACCAGCCCAAAAGAATTGTCTTGAAAAAACAAAAGATGTGAGTATTACCAGGATTACAGTTTTTATGCGAGTATTTATAGAATTATCCAAAGATTATACGAGTAATTTGTTGTGGCACAAAGAGATAGTTCTTGACAAGATTCTTGGCTGTCCTATTATTGCACCATGATCTTTACCAATGTTCTTTGCCTGTACATAGCGTGGTTCTGTTTGTGACGTCTTGACGTCTTGACTTCCCCTGTAATAGATACTTGACATAATATAGAAAAAGGCGCAAACATTGCGTCAAAATAAAAAGGAGGTGTACCATGAGTACATCGAAAGACACACCCAAGACCCCCAAGACCCCCAAGA
>SABI01000443.1 GCA_009929055.1 Spirochaetia bacterium
TTGCTGGTGCCTCCTGCTTCCTTGCTAGTGCTGCTGCCTCTTATCGTGATCGTGCTTTCGGCTCGCGCATTATGCGGCGGACCCAAATACCTTTACCTTTAGAGTAATCATATGGTATACTCTAAAACGTATGAAAGGGAGATACGTAGGTACACACGTAGTTAATGTGGGTGGTACAGCTAATAATGGTCTTATTACTGGTACCTCCTACTTCAATGCTAATAATGCTACCTCTGATCGTAATCGTAATATCGGCTCGCACACTATGCACTTAAAATAAGTAGTAAGACTTCCTTTCGGACTACACTTTTAAGTGGAACATGATCTTCATTAACAGTATGGTATTTTATAGAAGTACTGGAAGACAGTGCATAATGAGACATCCATTTGAAAACACTAAAAAATATATGGACGGATATTACGTCCATCAATAATATTGAATTGGCGTACAAAAAAGCTAAAAAAGGTAAAAGACACTATCGTGCTGTAAAAGAAGTAGAAAAAGATCCTAGGAAATACTTACTACACTTACAATCACTTTTACGTGAAGGTACTTATCGTACCTCAGAGTATAGTGTGTCAGAAGAATTGTGTGGTTCTAAAGTTAGAGTACTACATAAACTTCCTTTCTTCCCTGATCGTATAGCTCATCATGCTTTTATGAATCTCGTCTCAGAGTTCTGGAAAAGATCCCTTATCCGTGACACATTTCAGTCAATAGAGGGACGAGGTACGTCTGACTGTATAAGTAGAGTACGCTTTGCTGTACATAATGATAAACCACTATTTGCTAAGAAATTAGATGTCGTTAAGTATTACCCATCCCTAACTAATGACATCACTATTGATCCAAAGCTTTATAAATTAGGGGATGTAAAAGCTCAAGATTTCTTATTCGAACTTTTAGGTAGTCTTCCTGTTACACCTTTAGGTAATCATCCTAGCCAGTACGTCGGCAACCTAGCTATTAGTGATATTGATTGGTACGCTAAACAAAAACTAGGGATAAAACACTATTATAGATACTGTGATGACATCATCATAATGGGGGATTCAATAAGTGAAATTAACGAACAAACCGATGTGATTAAAAGTTTGTTTGCTGATAAAGGACTAAGAACAAAAGAGACCAGCAATACTCTTAATCTACAGACTGATTTACTAGATTTTGTAGGTGTTCGTCTTAACCATTCAAAGTTGTTACTTAGAAAGTCTATTTCAGATAGTTTCAAATTAGCCATTAAAGCTAGAAATCTAGACAGCATTCCTTCATACTACGGATGGTGTAAACAAGCAAGAGCTGAAAAGCTTTTCCAAAAACATCATAATATATTACAGAAGAACTAATAGAGGTATTAACTATGAGGATTATGTCAAAGGATAAACTACCTAAACTTGCGCGTATGGGGCATAAGGTAGTAGCTTACCTAGATGAAGTTAAAGAAACAGACACTGAAACAGGTGAATCGTATTTTTATCATAAAGCGGTAATTGATAGCTTCAACAGACCTGATATTATTGAAAGTTTGGTACGTTCAAAGTACCCTACTTACGGTGCTGAACTAGCTTCTATCAATAATGGTGGAGAAGATTTTAGTAACTACGAAGCTTGGAGAACTTTCTCAAAAGCTTTTGCATACGAAGTAGAAACTTTCTATACTTCTGGTGAACTGTCATTAGAAACTGAATAGAATTAACGTGGCCAACAGAGGATGAACAAGATGCTTGAGAATTTAAAAGACGCAATTAAAGGTAAGAACAAAACAGCACTTGCTGTAATCATTTTCGTTATTCTTCTG
>SABI01000444.1 GCA_009929055.1 Spirochaetia bacterium
ACTTAGAAGTATCAGTGAATACTCGTATCCCTGAAGCTGCGAGAGACAATGCTAGAGGATTAGCTACAGCTGGAGCATATTTACGTAACTGGTTCGACGTTGTTCAGCAACAAGCCACTATGGCTCAGTCTGATATTGAGAAAGCTAAAGAAACTATTGTTGATATTGAGAGTGGTAACTAATCATGGAAAACTATTTAGACCAATCAGATGAAGACTTCTTAAATGGTTCCTCTGCTCCTGAAGAAGAAACTACAGAGGAAGTGAACCAAGAAGAAACTGTAGATAACAGTACTGAAGAGGCAGATGGTTCTTTATTAGAAGATGAATCTCAAGCTGATTTGACTAATGAAAATAATTCAACTACAGTTGATACACAAGGTGATGAAGCTCTTGATTATAAAGAGCTTTACACCAAGATGATGACTCCTATTAAGGCTAATGGAAAAGAAATTAGTCTTAAGTCACCAGATGAAGCAATACAACTAATGCAGATGGGTGCTAACTATACAAAGAAGATGCAAGCAATTGCTCCGTATAGAAAGACCTTAATGATGTTAGAAAAGAATGGCTTAATGAATGATAGTGCTATCTCTTACCTTATTGATTTAAACAATAAGAACCCAGAAGCAATCCGTAAGCTATTAAAAGATTCTAATATTGACCCATTAGATATTGATACTTCTGCTGAGTCTCATTATGTAGCAGGTGCTAATTCTATATCTGACCAAGAGGTTAATTTTAGAACTGCTATTGATGACTTGAAAGCTGAACCAAATGGATTAGCCACATTACAGGTCATAAATAACAGTTGGGATGATAGCAGTAAAGACTCACTAATGGCTGAGCCAGGTAAGTTACATGCTATTCATGACCAGATTAACTCAGGTGTATATAAAATAGTAACTGACGAAATGGATAGATTAAGCACATTGGGTCAACTTCCAGCTAATACCCCATTCTTAGAAGCATACATTGCTGTAGGCAATAAGTTACTTCAAGAGAAACAAGCTATGCAACAGCCACTTGCTGAGAGACCAGCGATGACTAGAAACGGCATGTCTAATGACAGTCGTGTGCGACAGGATGGTCTAGTGAGAACTAACCCAGCGACTGCTAAGAGTTCAGGCATCAACCCATTAAGTATGAGTGATGATGATTTTCTTAAGCAGTTTGAAGGTAGAGTGTAATTTTTAACAAATATTAAGGTGAATAATTATGGCATTTTCATATAATGCTCCTAACGGCACAGCATCAACAATTGATGCAGGTACTTCATCATCACAGATGAATACCTTTTATTGGCTTAAGAAAGCTATCATTGATTCAGCTCGTGAACAGTACTTCACACAGCTAGCAGATACTTTCGCTATGCCTAAGAATTTTGGTAAGACAATTAAGTGTTACCAGTATGTACCTTTCATGGATGACCGAAACGTTAATGACCAAGGTATTGATGCTTCTGGTGCTACTATCTCTAATGGTAACCTTTATGGTTCATCAAAGGATATTGGTACTATTACTTCTAAGCTACCTACCATTTCTGAAAATGGTGGACGTGTTAACCGTGTAGGTTTTGCACGTTACATGCGTGAGGGTACAATGCAGGACTTCGGTGTATTCTATGAATGGACTGAAGATGCTATGCAGTTTGATTCTGACTCAGAATTAAAACAGCATTTAGCTACTGAGTTAGTACATGGTGCATCTGAGATGCAGGAAGATATGCTACAGATTGACCTACTAAATAATGCAGGTACTATTGTATATCCTGGTACTGCTGCTAAGACTTCAGACTG